>JAYVCA010000205.1:0-7519 GCA_043750135.1 Chloroflexota bacterium
TGATCGCGATCGCGGCGAGCGGGATCTTTGACCAGCGGCCGCTGACCAGCATCAGGACGCCGCAGATGAGCGCGATGATCGCCAGGATGAATCCGATGCTCATTGGTATCTCCTCCGTGCGTTCGCTTGTCCGATCGCCATGCTAGCGGCCGGCCGCGCGCCGCCAACGCGCCGCGGGCCCGGCCTGGCATTGCCTGGGCCGGCCCGCGCCGAGCCGCCGCCAACGCACCGCGGGCCCGGCCTGGGCTCTGCCCGGGCCGCGCCCCACCGGCCCCCGCGACCGGAGCAGCCGCGCAGCGGCAGCGCAGGACGCAGGGATCAAGGGATCAAGGGATCAAGGGATCAGAGGCTTCAGATGGTCGCTAGGGCGCGGTCGACGGCCTCGAGGCCGCCGCGCAGCGTCGCGGTAGGCATCCCGAAGCCGATCCGGAGGTGGCGCTCGGCGCCGAAGTGGACTCCGGGAACGAGCATGGTGCTCCACTGCGCGATGAGCCGGTCGGCGAAGGCGGCGGATTCGACGGGGAAACTGTAGCCGAAGAAGCAGATCGCGCCTGCGGCCGGCGCGACCCAATGGAGGTCCTGCGCGTGCGTGGCGGCCCACGACTCGAGGATCGGCCAGCGCTCGTTCAATAGGAAGCGCGCGCGCTTCAGCAGCTGGGGTCGCCGCGCGAGCGCGATCTCGGCAAGGAGATCGGAGAGCGTCGCCGGCGCGATCGTCGTGTAGTCCTTCAGGGCCCCGGCCGCGGCGATGCGTTCCGGCGGCGCGACGATCCAGCCGACCCGCAAGCCGGGGAGCCCGTAGACCTTCGAGAGGCCCCCGGTGACGATGATCCGGTCGTGGTGGCCGGACTCGGCGAAGAACGTGGCTGTTTCGCCACCGCTGCGCTCTGCGCCGCGGAACACCTCATCGGCGAGGATCCACGCCCCGTGCCGCGCCGCGATCGTGGCGAGGTCGAAGATCTCGGGCGTCGTCAGGATCTGCCCGGTCGGGTTGTTCGGGTTGCACACGCAGATGACCTTCGTGCGATCGTTCACCGCGGCGCGGATCGCGTCCAGATCGACCTTCCAGCCCCACTCTTCGCGCAGCCAGACCTCACGGACCCGCGCGCCGAGCCCGCGCGCGATGCCGTGCAGCTGCAGATAGCTCGGCATGACCATCACGACCTCGTCGCCCGGCTCGAGGAGCGTGGAGAGTGCGAGGAAGTTCGCTTCGGATGTGCCGGTGGTGAGAAGGACGTTCCCCAGGTCCGCCGGCGCGTGGAACGACGCGACGAGGGCCCGGGTCGCCTCGCGACCGGGCCCGGCGGAATACCCGAGTCGCTCGCGGCCCAGTGCCGCGAGATCGCGAGCGGCCTCCTCGAGGGTGAGCGCCTCGAGGCCCGACTCCGACAAGTCAAACCGGACGGCATGCTCGTAGGTCGACTGCATCCGCTCCATCGCGAATTCGGGAAATCGCATCGCCGCCTATCCTGTACGAAAACGCGTGACAGGGCCCGCTCACCGGAGCCGGGCCCTTTTGGGCGTTCAGCGGCGCAGCAAAGGAGCGGGATGAAGCAGGGATTAACAGGCGAGGGAAGGCTTCGCCCGACCGAGCCGCAAGGCCCCGGCGATCGGAGCAGCCGGGCAGGAAGCAGGGATCAACAGGCGAGGGAGGGCTTCGCCCGACCGAGCCGCAGGGCCCCCGGGAGCCAGCCAGCCGAAGGCAGGCTGGGCCCGGGGATTGATTTGGCTGGGCCCGGGGTTTGACGTGAGGGCACTGTTCGGAGGCAAGGCGCCGCGGGCCGAGAAGCTCGTCGTCGGGTTGGGCAATCCGGGCGACGGGTACGCCGCCACGCGCCACAACGTCGGCTTCCAGGTCGCCGCACGACTGGCGAAGCGGGGCCGGCTTGAATTCGCCACGAAGGCCGCCGATGCCCGGATCGCCGAGGGCCAGCTCGGCGGGATGTTGGTCGCGATCGCGCGACCGCAGACGTTCATGAACGACTCGGGCCGCTCGGTGCGCAAGCTGCTCGACCGCTATCGCCTTGCGCCGGCCGATCTCATCGTCATCTCGGACGACATCGACCTGCCGCTGGGGAAGCTCCGCCTGCGCGCGAACGGTGGTCCGGGAACACACAATGGGATGCGTTCGATCGTCAGCGCGATCGGTCCCGACTTCGCGCGCTTGCGGGTCGGCGTCGCGCCGGTCGACGAGGAGACCGAGATCGCGGACCTCGCGGACTTCGTTCTCCGGCCGTTCGACTCCGGCGAGCTGGACGCCGTGCTGGCCGCGGTGACGCGGGCCGCTGAATGTGTCGAGGTCGCGCTTCGCGAACTCCGTCGGGCGATGGATCAATTCAATGGGTAGGCCCGCGGCGCCGGCAGCATCGACCCGGGCGAGCGGATCGGCCCGACTCGCCGGTCTCCTCGCACTCGCGGACGGGAGCGTCGCGTACCGCGAGCTCGCCGAGCGTGCGGCCGCAGGCGGGACGATCGCGGTCGCCGACGCGAGCGCCGGCAGTCGGGCGTTCGCCTGGGCGGCGCTCTCCGCGGTCTCCGGAAGAACCGTGCTGCTCGTCGCGCCGAACGAGGATCGCGCGCGGCGTTGGCGAGCTGAGCTTGCCGGCTGGCTTGGCGACGACCGGGTGATCCTGTTCCCGGAGCGCGAGTCGATGCCCTACGAGACCGCCTCGCCTTCGGCAAGCGCGGTCCACCAGCGGCTGCTCGCGCTGTGGCGCCTTCGCGAGAGCCAGCCGCTCGCGATCGTCGCCCCGCTCCGCGCCCTGCTCCAGCACACCATCGCCCCGACCGACCTCGCCGAGCGAGGGCGCGCGCTGCACCCTGGTGACCGGCTGCCGTGGCAGGCGACCGCGACCTGGCTGCTCTCGCTTGGCTACGAGCCGGTGCCCGAGGTCAGCGAGCCGGGCACGTTCTCGCGGCGCGGCGGGATCATCGATGTCTACCCCGCGTCGGCGATCGAGCCGGCGCGGGTCGAGCTCTTCGGCGACGACATCGAGACCATCCGGTCGTTCGATCCGGTGACCCAACGCTCGCAGGGAAGCATCGACGAGCTCGTCGTCCTTCCGGCGCGCGAGCTCACGATCCATCGCGGCCCCGAGCTCGCTGAGCGTCTCGCCGGGTCCGGGTGGGACGCACTGTCAGACGCCCTCGCGCCGTTCACCGCGCTCCTCGAGGGTCTGCGTCAGGGCCTGTACGTCGCGGGTGTGGACGCGTTCGCGCCGGTCATCGGCGCCGCGAGCTCGCTGCTCGCGCACCTTCCTCCCGATCGCTCGACCGTCGTGTTCGAAGATTCGGTCGAGCTGGCCCTGGCCTGGGACTCGCACGAAGCTCAGGCCGACGAGCGTCGCGAGGAGCTGCGCGCCGAGGGGCTGCCGGTCGCCGCATTCCCGCCGCCCTACGTCCCGCGGACCCAGCTCGAGCGGGAGGCGGCGGCCCACGGCGCGATCCGCGTCGCGCCGCAGGACGATGCGCTCCGTCTCGGCTGGGGGAGCGCGCCCGGGTACGCCGGGCGGCTCGATGCGTTCCTCACCGAGATCGCCGCCGTGGGGAGCGGGACGCGTGTCATCGCGTCACCCCAGGCCGCTCGCCTTGCCGAGCTGCTGGCCGAGCGCGACGTGACAGCGACTCCGGCGGAGGTCCAGCCCGAGCCCCCTCCCCGGGGGTCGCTCGTGCTGCTCCACGTGCCGCTCGCCGAAGGCTTCGCGATCCCCGAGCTCGGGCTCCGCGTCTTCACCGATGCCGAGGTGTTCGGCTTCCGCAAGCCACGGCATCCGGAGCGCCGGCGCCGGCGCGTCGCGATCGGCTCGTTCCTCCAGGACCTTCGCCCCGGCGATCACGTTGTGCACGAGGACTCCGGCATCGCGCGCTTCGAGGGCTTCGAGACCAAGCAGGTCATCGGCGTCGAGCGTGAGTACCTCATCCTCACCTTCGCCGACGGGACGCGCTGGCTCCCGACCGACCGCATCGACAAGATCACCCGGTACGTTGGTGGTGCGTCGCCGGCATTGTCGGTGATGGGCGGCACCGAATGGCTGAAGACGAAGCGGAAGGCGAAGAAGGCCGCCGAAGAGATCGCGCGCGAGCTCCTGCGTCTTTACGCGGCCCGCGAAGCGGTCGCCGGCCACGCGTTCGGCAAGGACACTCCGTGGCAGATCGAGATGGAGAACGCCTTCCCCTTCACCGAGACCCCCGACCAGCTCACCGCGATCGAGGACACCAAGCGCGATATGGAGAAGCCCCGGCCGATGGACCGCCTCATCGTTGGGGATGTTGGCTACGGGAAGACCGAGGTCGCGCTCCGCGCGGCGTTCAAGGCGGTCATGGATGGGAAGCAGGTCGCGGTCCTCGTGCCCACGACGGTGCTCGCACAGCAGCATTTCGAGACGTTCAGCGAGCGGCTTGCCACGTTCCCGGTGAAGGTCGCGATGCTCTCCCGCTTCCGCACCCCCGCGGAACAGAAGGAGACGGTCTCGCGGATCGTCACCGGCGAGCTCGACATCGTCGTTGGCACGCATCGCATCATCCAGAAGGACGTCGCGTTCCGCGATCTGGGCCTCGTCATCATCGACGAGGAGCATCGGTTCGGTGTGAAGCACAAGGAGCGCCTGAAGTCGATGCGCACCGAGGTCGACGTGCTCTCGATGACCGCGACCCCGATCCCGCGGACCCTTCACATGGCCCTGTCCGGCGTGCGCGATATCAGCGTCATCGAGACTCCGCCGGAGGATCGGCAGCCGATCGAGACCCGGGTGGTGGAGCGCACCGACGACATCCTGCGCGAGGCGATCCTCCGCGAGCTCGATCGCGGGGGGCAGGTCTATTACGTCCACAACCGGGTGATCGGGATCGAGCAAGAGACCGCGCGGCTCCGGGCGCTCGTCCCGCAAGCGCGGTTCATCGTTGGGCATGGACAGATGGACGACCGGAAGCTGGAGCGGGTGATGGTGGACTTCGCCGACTGTGATCACGACGTCCTCGTCTGCACGACGATCATCGAGTCCGGGCTCGACATCCCGAACGTCAACACCATCATCATCGACCGGGCCGCGACTCTGGGCCTCGCGCAGCTGTACCAGCTCCGCGGCCGCGTTGGCCGAAGCGCCGAGAAGGCCTACGCGTATCTTTTCTACACCCGTGAGGCGAGCCTCACCGATCAGGCCCGGGCCCGGCTCCAGGCGGTGTTCGAAGCGAGCGAGCTCGGCGCCGGCTTCAAGATCGCGATGCACGACCTGGAGATCCGCGGCGCCGGGAACATCCTCGGCGCCGAGCAGCACGGGAACGTCGCGGCGGTCGGCTTCGAGCTCTACGCGCAGCTTCTCGAGGAGGCGGTGAACGAGCAGCGTGCGGGGGTGGCGCAGCTCGCGCTCCCGCCGTCCGAGGCCGTGGTGGACCTCTCGCTCTCGACGGCGATCCCGGACGACTACATCCCGGCGCGCGCGCGCAAGCTGGAGACGTACCGTCGCATCGCGATGTTGCGCGAGCTTGATGACCTTGCCGCGCTACGGGAGGAGCTGAAGGATCGCTATGGGCCGCCGCCCGAGCCGATGCGCAACCTTCTGTATGGCGTCGAGGTGAAGCTCCGGGGCATCCGTGCCGGAGCCGCGGAGATCCGCGTCCGCGGCCCGGAGCTGCGGATCGTCATGCGCCGTGATCTTGGCGATGGTGATCGGAAGGCGCTGCTGGCGATCTTCCCGCGCGCGCAGCACGGGCAGCGGCAGATCCGCGCGTCGGTCACCGACGCCCGCGGCGATTGGCGCGACGCGCTCACTCGGCTCCTCGATCGGTTCGTCGCGTGAGGAGTCCAGTGAGGACACGGGTGTGAAGATCGGGATCGATCTCGATGACGTGACCGCCGAGTGCGCGGTGCCATATCTCCGGCGGTTCGCCGAGGAGTTCGGCGTCACCCTCCCCGATCAGGATCTTGGCTGGCACACCTTGCGGACCATCGAGGACGTGAGCGACGCCGAAAAGGATCGCTTCCGCATCGCGTTGTACGACGGCGCGTTCTTCAGTGAGCTCGAGCCGTACGCCGATTGCCCGACGATCCTCGAGGCGCTCACCGCCGCCGGACACGAGCTGTACTTCATCACCGCCCGCGCCGAGCGCCGCCGGGTCGTGACCGAGGCCTGGCTGCAGGAGAAGGGGTTGTTGAAGCACGCGAAGGCGGTGCATCTCAAGCCGCACGGCGACTTCGATCCCGCGGCACCGCGTGGCCGCTACGACGCCACGAGCTCCGCTCGTTACAAGGTGCGGATGGCCGGGCAGATCGGGCTCGACGTGTTCTGCGAGGACGACGAGACGATCGCCGCGGCGCTCGCCTCCAGCGGCATCCGGGTGTATCTCTTTGACCGCGTCTGGAACCGCGGCCTTGAGCATCCGAACATCGTGCGCGTCCCAGGCTGGACCGCGGTCGGCCGGCACCTCGGCATCGGATGATCGCGCCGACGACGCTCTACCTCGTGCGGCACGGCGAGAGCGAGGCGAACGCCGCCGGGGTCTTCGCCGGACAGACCGACAGCCCGCTCACCGCGCGCGGCCGGGTCCAGGCGGAGGCCGTCGCAGCGGCGCTGGCGAACCTCTCGATCGACCGGATCGTCGCGAGCGATCTGTCACGCACCCGGGACACCGCGGCAGCGATCGCGGCGACCCACGGCTTGCGTGTCGAGACCTATCCGGAGCTGCGCGAGATCGACGTTGGGGCGGCCGCCGGGAAGCGCTGGGACGATGGGACGCTGGGCCCCAGCGCCCTGACCGCCGATTCCGATGACTTCGTGCAGTGGCCCGGAGGCGAATCGCTCGAGCAGGTCCTCGCCCGGTCGCTCGGCTGTGTCGACCGCCTGGTCCGCGAGCATCCCGGCGAGCGGATCGTCGTCGTCGGGCACGGTGGAGTGACTCGCATCCTGGTGAGCCAGTTCCTCGGCATCCTGCCGCGGCTCGACCGCAGCCCGGCGACGAACACGAATGTGACGATCGTCCGCTTCGACGGGTCCCGCTATGCGGTCGAGCAGCTGTTCGGTGACGCGCACGTCGCGACGTGATCCGCGGCACCGCTGATGCAGAGTCGTGCTTCATCCCCGACAAATGGAGGCGACATGAACGCGATCGATTTCCTAAAGCAAGAGCATCTGAACGCGGGCGAGAACTTCGAAGAGATCCAACAGGCGAGCCCCGACCAGCGTGGCCGCCTGTGGAAGGAGCTCAAGCCCGAGCTCAAGGTCCACGAGCACCTCGAGGATGAGTTCCTCTACGGCCCGTTGAGCCGCGACCCCAAGGCCAAGGGGACGCCGCTCGCCAACTTCCAGGAGCATCAGGACAAGGACGTCGCCGAGCTCGAAGCGGCGATCGCCGAGCTGGAGAAGAAGGAACCGGCCGACGCGGCCTGGCTTTCCCAGCTCAAGAAGATCCACGCGTCGCTCAAGGACCACATCAAGGAAGAGGAAGGCACGATCTTCCCGGCGATCCCGGGGATCTGGCCGGCGTCGAAGCTTGAAGAGGCCGGCACCGCCATGGCCGAGGAGAA
>JAYVCA010000206.1:0-4255 GCA_043750135.1 Chloroflexota bacterium
TCGCCGAGTTCATGACCGGCCCGAAGAAGAATGTCCGCGGGGCCGATGAGCTGGTGACCGAACTCGAGTGGAATGACGCTGGAGCGGCCCAGGTCTTCATGAAGGTGGGGACGCGGAACGCGATGGTCATCGCCGTCGCCGGTCTTGCGCTGGTGGCCGATCGCGCACGCAAACGGATCGGCGTCGGGCTGGGCTCCTGTGGGCCGACGATCCTTCGCGCGCCGGAGGCCGAAGGCTTCGCCGCGGGGCTCTTCGACGAGAGCGGGTGGGGGCCGTTCGCCCCAAGCGACGCCGCGTGCGCCGAGTTCGGGGCGAAGGTGGCCGCCGCGGCGCGGCCGATCGACGATGTCCGCGGAACCGCCGCGTACCGGCGGCACGTGCTAGCGGTCCTCGGCGGTCGCGCGTTCGCCCGGGTCGCGAGGATCGCCTGATGCGGGTGTCGCTCATCGTGAACGGTGACCCGCGCGCGGTCGAGGCGCGCGACGGGGAGTCGCTCCTCACGTTCCTGCGCGAGGAGCTGGCCTTGCCGGGGAGCAAGAACGCCTGCGAGCAGGGTGAGTGTGGCTCGTGCTCGGTGTTGCTCGACGATGTGCTCGTCTGCAGCTGCCTCGTGCTCGCCGCCGCCTGCGCGGACAAGACGGTGGAGACGGTCGAGGCCCTGTCGACGCCGGGGACCCTGCATCCCATTCAGCAGGCGTTCCTCGACGCGGGCGCGGTGCAATGCGGCTTCTGCACCCCCGGCTTCATCGTCGCGACGAAGGCCTTGCTTGCGCGTAACCCCGAGCCGACCGACGGCGAGGTCCGCGAGGCCCTCGCCGGGAACCTCTGCCGCTGCACCGGCTACGGGAAGATCCTCGAGGCCGTGCACGCCGCGGCGAAGGGGCGACGCCGGTGACCCTCACCCGGGCGCGCGTTCGCGGCACCGTCGGCGAGTCGGTCATTCGGCCGGATGGACCGCCCAAGGTGAAGGGCGAATTCGAGTACGCGAGCGATCTCTGGCGGGACGGCATGCTCCACGGCGCGACGCTGCGCAGCCCGCACGCTCATGCCCGCATCGTGTCCATCGATACGTCGCTGGCCCGCGCGATCCCCGGGGTCCGCGCGGTCCTGACCTCTCCCGATCTTCCCACGGCGGAGCTCTTCGGGCTCATGAAGAGCGATCAGCACCCGCTTGCCCGCACGAAGGTCCGGTTCATCGGCGATCCGGTGGCCCTGGTGGCCGCGGACGATGAGCGGACCGCGCGTGACGCGCTGATGGTCATCGCGGTGAGCTACGAGGTGCTGCCGCCGATCACCGATCCGATCGCCGCGCTCCAGGCGGAGGCCGCGCCGATCCATGACCACGGGAACCTCATTGACGCGGTCCATCTCGTCCACGGCGATCCGGCCGCGGTGGCCGAGGTGGTGGTGGAGGGCGAGTACGAGGTCGGGATGCAGGACCAGGCCGCGCTCGGGCCCGAGGCCGGCCTGGCGATCCCCGACGCCGACGGTGGGGTGACCCTCCACATCGCGACCCAGTGGCTGCACGAGGATCTTCGGCAGATCGCCCCGTGCCTCGGGCTGCCGGAGGACAAGGTGCGCCTGGTGATGGCCGGCGTGGGTGGCGCCTTCGGCGCGCGTGAGGACGTGACCCTGCAGGTCCACGCCTGCCTCCTCGCGCTGGCGACGAAGCGGCCGGTGCGGATGACCTATGGCCGCGCAGAATCGTTCTATGGCCACGTGCATCGGCACCCGGCGCGGCTCTTCTACCGACATGGCGCGACGAAGGACGGGACGCTGGTCTCGGTGCGCGCGACGATCGTGCTGGATGGCGGCGCCTACGCCTCCTCGAGCCCCGCGGTCATCGCGAACGCGGCCTGCTTCGCCGCCGGTCCGTACCGCGTGCCGAATGCCGAGGTCTGGAGCGTCGGTGCATACACCAACAACCCGCCGACCGGGGCGATGCGCGGATTTGGTGCGGTGCAGACCTGCTTTGCGTATGAGGCCCAGATCGACCGGCTCGCCGCGAAGCTCGGGATGGATCCGGTCGCCTTCCGGATGAAGAACGCGCTTGCCGATGGTGACCGGATCATCACCAGCCAACCGGTCGCCGGGTCCGAGCCGGTGAGCGAGATCATCCGCCGCGCGGCTGCACTCCCGCTCCCGGCCGAAGGACGTGGATCCGATCTCGAGCTGCCGGGTGGCGCCGGGAACCTCACGCTCGGCGAAGGGGTGGTGCGCGCGGTCGGCTTCGCCGTCGGGTTCAAGAACGTCTGCTACTCCCATGGCTTCGACGACTCGTGTGCCGCCCGGATCCGTCTCGAGCGCGACGCGGAGGGTCCGATCGCGTACGTGCACACCGCCGCGGCGGAGGTGGGGCAGGGCATCGTGACGGTCCAGCTACAGATCGCGCGCACCGAGCTCCGGCTCGAGCGCGTCGTCGTACTGAACGCCGACACCCAGATCGGCTCTGCCGGCTCAAGCTCCGCCTCGCGACAGACCTGGATGACCGGCGCGGCGGTCAAGGCCGCGTGCGACCTCGTGAACGCCGAGCTCGATGGCCGGGCGCGCGATCTTCGCATCCCACGGGACCGACTGGAGGCGCTCCTCGATACCCCGGTCGAGCACCGGATCACCTATCGCCACACGCCGACCGAGCCGCTCGGCGACGGAACGCAGAACCACGGACATGTCGCGTTCCTGTTCGCCGCGCATCGCGCGAGCGTGGACGTCGACCTGGGCACCGGCCTGGTCAAAGTGGTCCAGGTCGCGACCGCACAGGACGTGGGCAAGGCGATCAACCCGGTCGCTGTCGTCGGCCAGCTCGAGGGCGGGATCGCTCAGGGCCTCGGGCTCGCCGTGATGGAGGAAGTGATCCTGAAGGACGGAGCGGTCAAGAACGCGTCATTCACCGACTACCTCCTGCCGACGTTCCTCGACATGCCGCCGGTCCTCACCGATCTCATCGAGCACCCGCATCCTGACGCGCCGTATGGAGCCAAGGGGGTCGGAGAGCCGCCGACGATCTCGAGCACGCCCGCGATCGTCGCGGCGATCCGCGCGGCGACCGGGCGAGAGCTGAATCGCGTGCCGGTCCGGCCAGATGACATCGTGTTCGGGATACCGTCCCGCTCCGGATGGCGCATCGTTGCAGGCATGCACCCCGCTGAGGCGGTGCGGGAGGAGTCCACATGAGCCAAGCACCGTCATCCGGGGGTCCCGGACCGCTCGAACCCGCCCGCGTCGCGGAGCTCCTCCATGCCAGCCAGATGCTCGTCGTCGGCGAGCTTACCGGCCTTGGCGAGGACGGCGGCTGGCACCCCGCGCCGGGCGAGTGGTGCGCCCGCGAGGTCGTGGGGCACCTCATCGAGGCCGAACGCCGGGGCTTCGCTGGCCGGATCCGCGCGATGATCGAAGAGGACCGGCCGACCTTCGAACCCTGGGACCAGTCGGTCGAGGCGCGCGAGCGCCGCGACTGCGACAAGGAGTCGCGGGCGCTCGTCGACGAATTCGTCACCCTTCGCCGGGAGAGCGTCGCGATGGTGAAGAAGCTCGACATCGCGGCGCTCCGCCGGTCCGGAGTCCACCGGACGGTCGGTGAGCTCTTCGTCCCCGACCTCTTGCAGGAGTGGGTGCACCACGATCGCAACCACACCAAGCAGCTGCTCTCGATCGCGATGGACCGAGTCTGGCCGCACATGGCCAACGCCCAGAAATTCAAGGATGACTAGAGCGGACCGGTGACGCTGGCCCTCGACCTGCTCCGCGCGGCGCCGAAGGTGCTCCTGCACGAGCACCTCGACGGTGGTCTGCGGCCGGCGACGATCGTCGAGCTCGCCCGCGAGCAGGGCTACCGGGGTTTGCCGGCCGGCGATCCGGACGAGCTCGGCCGCTGGTTCCACTCGAGCGCTGCTGCCGGCGGATCGCTCGCGCTGTATCTGCGCGGCTTCGAGCACACCATCGCGGTGCTGCAGACCCGCGAGGCGATCGAGCGGGTCGCGTATGAATCCGGGGAGGATCTTGCCCGTGACGGCGTCGTCTATGCCGAAGTGCGGTACGCGCCGGTGTTCTCGACGCGCGGCGGTCTGAACCTCGAGCAGGTCGTCGACGCCGTCGTGCGCGGCTTCGCCCGCGCCGAACGGGACCATGGGATCGTGCTCCGGCAGATCGTCTGCGCGATGCGCGATCGGTCGGACTCCCTGGAGATGGCCGAGCTCGCCGTCGCCTATCGCGACCGCGGCGTCGTCGGGTTCGACATCGCCGGCGAGGAGTCAGG
>JAYVCA010000207.1:0-2592 GCA_043750135.1 Chloroflexota bacterium
TACACCCAGCTCGCGACCGGGTCGATCATCTATCTCCGGCAGACCTGGTTGGACAAGTAGCGCGGCGCTGACCGCGTGGGTCGCTACCTCGCGGCGCGCCTGCTCGGCACCATCCCGACGCTCCTTGGGGTGAGCGTTCTCACCTTCCTGTTCATCCGGCTCCTCCCGGGCGACGCGATCGCCGCGCGCCTGGGGACCTCGACCGTCCTCACCCCGGAGCAGCTGGCGAGCCTGCGGAGCTACTTCGGGCTCGACCAGCCGCTCCCGCAGCAGTACTGGAGCTGGCTCACCTCGCTGCTGCACGGCGACGCCGGGTTCTCGATTCGCACCGGCCGGCCGGTCCTGGTCGAGCTGGCCCAGCGACTCCCGGCGACGCTTGAGCTCGCGGTCGTCGGGACGCTGATCGCGCTCGCCATCGGACTACCGCTCGGCGTCGCTTCGGCCCTCCGGCCGCGCTCGCGCCTGGACCTGCTGGCCCAGACCGGCGGGCTCCTCGGCCTCTCCATGCCGAACTTCCTCCTCGGCACGCTCATCATCTATCTCTTCTCGGTGAACCTCCGCTGGATGCCGAACACCGGGTCGTACGTCGACTTCACCGCCGATCCGCTGGGGAATCTCCGGCTCATCGTCTTTCCGGCATTGACCTTGGGGGTCGCGCTCTCCGCGGCGACGATGCGCCTTACCCGCTCGGCGATGCTCGACGTGTTGGCCGCGGACTACGTCCGGACCGCCCGCTCAAAGGGCCTCGCGCCGCGGATCGTCCTCACCCGGCACGCGCTGAAGAACGCGCTCATCGTCGTCATCACCGTGGTCGGGGTGCAGTTCGGCAATCTGTTGGGCGGGGCGGTGGTGGTCGAGGAGGTGTTCTCGATCCCCGGGATCGGCCGGATGCTCTTCACCGCGATCGTTCAGCGCGACTACGCGCTGGTCCAGGGCGCGGTGCTCACCATCGCGCTCCTCTTCGTCGGGCTGAACATCGTCATCGACCTCCTCTACGGCTACATCGATCCGCGGGTGCGGCTTGGGTAGCTTCGGCGTGCGCGCGCTCCGGCGCGAGCCGGCGGCGCTCATTGGCCTGGCGATCGTCGGCGCGTATGTCTTTGTCGCGGCCTTCGCCGCATTCCTGCCGTTGCGCGATCCGCTGCAGCTGTCGACCCAGCGGCTCGCCCCGCCCGGCGGCGCCTTCTTCCTGGGGACCGACGCGCTCGGGCGTGATCTGCTCAGCCGGGTGATCTTTGGCGCGCGCCTCTCGATGGAGGTCGCCGCGCTCTCGGTGCTTCTGGCGACGCTCGTCGGCGGGGCGCTCGGCCTGCTCTCGGGCTACGCCGGCGGCCTGGTGGATCTGGTCATCGGCCGGGTGATGGACGTGTTCTTCGCCTTCCCGGCGATCCTCCTGGCGCTTGGGATCGTCGCCGCCCTGGGCGCCGCGCCGGAGCACGTCGTCATGGCGATCGCGGTCGTGTACACGCCGCTGTTCACCCGGGTGGTGCGCGGGCCGGTGCTCAGCCTCAAGGAGCAGAGCTTCGTCGAGGCGGCGCGCTCGATCGGCGCCCGGCCGGCGCGGATCGTCCTCCGCCATATCCTCCCCAACCTCACCTCGACGATCGTCGTGCAGGTGAGCCTGGCGCTCTCCTGGGCGGTGCTCACCGAGGGCACGCTCTCGTTCCTCGGCCTCTCGGTCCAGCCGCCCGACCCGTCCTGGGGGGTGATGCTGAACGAGGGCCGCCAGAACCTCGAGTTCGCGATCCACGACGCCCTCGTCCCCGGCCTGGCGATCATGCTCGCGATCCTTGGCTTCAACCTGCTCGGCGACGGCCTGCGCGACGCCCTGGATCCCCAGCAGCAGCGGTAGGAGCCGCCCGGAGCCCGGCCGAATCACGCGGCCTGGCTATCCGACAGTACATCGGATATGTTGTCGGATAGAGTGTTGGCGACGCAACGGCGAACGAAGATCGGGGCGACGGTGGATCCGCAGCTTGCTGCCGCGGTGGACGCCTACGTCGCCGCGCACCCCGGGACCGATAGGAGTGGGGTGATCGATGACGCCCTTCGGCTTTGGTACGCACGCCAGCAGGCTGTCGCGATGGCCGACCAGTTCAGGGAGCCCGCGTCGGCTTCCGCGGGGGTGGAGCGCCGAGCCTGGAAGACGATCCGCGCCGCCTCCGCCCGTAGGCGGTCGAGCGGCCTGGCGCGACCGTGACCGTGCCGCGACGCGGCGAGCTCTGGACCGTCCTGGTGCCTGGACAGCCGGATGATCCTCACCAGCCGCGGCCGGCGCTCGTGGTTTCCGAGGACATCCGGAACGAGCTGACCGACGATGTCATCGTCATTCCCGTCTTCTCACGCGGCGCCGCGGGCCCCACGCGGGTGACCCTACCGGCGGGGACCGGGGGCATCCCTACGGCCGGCGTCCTGTTCTGCGAGGAGATCACCACGATCGACCGTGACTTCCTGCGGCGCGGGCCGCTTGGACCGCCGGTCGAGGAACCGATCCTGGGTCAGGTGTGCCGGGCCATCCGGCGCGCGGTGGGAGAGGTCGTCCCCGAGACCTGAGCCAGTCGCGGTCGTGACCGAGAACGTCGGCGACTTCAC
>JAYVCA010000208.1:0-2589 GCA_043750135.1 Chloroflexota bacterium
CCTGAAGACCGCGTGCGAGCACGATGAGGCCGGTCTTGTCGTCAACGGAGAGGAGTGCGCGCATGATCCCCCCTGGTGATCCGGATGATCTCTGCGTCGGGGTGGGTCCGCGGCCGTTAGTATAGGCATCTCGTGCTGTTCGACTTGGGGCATTTCGCGCACCGATTCATCGAGCCGTTCAACAGCGAATCCCGGTTCTACTGGCCGGCCGTGATCGCGCTCGGAGTGTCGCTCGCCGCGAACATCGCCTGGTACTACTGGCCGCAGCGCCGTCGGGGAGCCGTTGCCCCGGCGGAGGGGACCGCACGCCCATGGGCGTTCTGGGTGAACGTTGTCACCCTCATCTGGGTCGCGGTTCTCATCCTGGCGAAGGTCCCGTTCGTGATCGTCGCGATCTCATTCGCTCTCGATCTCGCCGCCCTGGCCTATCTCTATGGGATCTGGCTCCCGCCGCTCGAAGCGGCGTGGATCCGCGAGCGCCGGCGGCAGAAATACATCCCGCAGCCGAAGAAGAAGCGCCGCCGCTAGCGGGACGCGACACTAGACCACGCGGAACGCCACCTCTGGGGGATCGGTCGCGAGCAACTCGGTCAGGACGTCCTCCACCCGCGCGAGCGGTGGGCCGCGGTGAAGCCATTGCTCGAAGGCGTCCAGCGCGGCGGGGTCACCCGCGGCAACGGCCTCGACGGCGTCGTCGTCGCGATTCCAGACTCGTCCGCGGAGGCCGAGCCGACGCGCCTCGGCGGCCGCGGCGGTACGGAAGTTCACCCCTTGGACGCGGCCCCGGACGACGTACCGACGGCCGCTCACGACGCAGACTTCTTCTTCAGGACGCTACGCAGCGGCTTGGTGTTCGCGACCGTGTCCTTCGTGGCCCAGCCCCGTCGGGCGGTCGCTGCGGCGTAGGCGGTCCACTCGAGCTCCTCGACGGCGTGCGCGTCCGAGTTGAGGACGAGCGTGGCTCCCCGCTCCACCGCCCTACGGACCGCCCAGTCGGCCAGATCGAGCCGCTCCGGACCACCGTTGACCTCAAGACGAGTCCCCGTCGCCACGGCTCCGTCGATGAGCGCGTCCAGGTCCACGTCGTACGGGTCCCGGCGCTCGAGGAGCCGTCCGGTGGGATGCGAGATCGCCTGAACAAGCGGATGCCGCATCGCGCCCAGAATGCGCGCGGTCATCTGCTCGCGGGTCTGGTTGAACGCGGAATGCACCGACGCGGTAACGACATCGAAGAGCGCGATGATCTCGTCCGGGTAATCGAGCTTCCCGTTGGCTCGGATGTCCATCTCGGTGCCCACCAGGACCCGGAAGGGCGCGAGCTCGCGGTTCAGTCGCGCGATCTCCACCGACCGGGCCTTGATGCGGTCGAGATTGAGCCCATTCGTCATCCCCAGCCCGACCGAGTGGTCGGTGAGCGCTACGTAGGCGTAGCCCTTGTCCCGCGCCCTTCGGGCCATCGCCTCGAGCGTGTCGCGGCCGTCGGTCCAGTCGGAATGGGTGTGCAGATCGCCGCGCAGGTCCTCGACCCGCACGAGCGCCGGCAGCGCGTGCGCGAGGGCCGCGTCGATCTCGCCGTGATCCTCACGGAGCTCCGGCGCGATCCAGTCCATCCCGAGCGCGGCGTAGATCTCCTCTTCGGTCTTCGACGCGACCGGCGTGCCCTCCTCGTCCCCCACCCGGTAGAGGCCGTATTCATTCAGGGTGAGCTTCTTGCGGAGAGCGTGGCCGCGCAGTCGGACGTTGTGCTCCTTTGAGCCGGTGAAATACAAGAGCGCGGCGCCCCAAGACACTGGCGGCACGACCCGAAGATCGATCTGGAGCGCGCCACGCACGACCACCGACGACTTGGTCTCTCCGTGTGCCAGGACGCGCTCGACGCTCGGGGCGCGAACGAACGCGGCCATGACCGGCCCGGCCGACGAGCTCGCGACAAGGAGGTCGATGTCGCCGATCGTCTCCCGCCAGCGGCGGACGCTCCCGCAGATCGAGATCCCCCCCACGGCCGCCTCGGCTTGGAGCCAGGCGATCATCTCGTCCCCCGCGCGCCGCGCCTCCGAGAGAAGCGACCGTCCGGTCCGCTGACGGAGCGACGCGATGGACTTCAGGATGTTCTCCTCGGTCTTCGCCTGGATCTTCGGCAGCTCGCGGAGGCGGCCGTCCTTTGCCGCCTGCTCGAGCGCGTCGATGCTCGTGATGCCGAGGTGCTGATGGATCGCGCGGGCCGTTGCCGGACCGACCCCGGGCACCCGGAGCAGCGTGAGGAGGCCCTCGGGGACCGCGGCGCGGAGCTCGGCGTGCCGCTTCGCCGTGCCGGTGGCGAGATATTCGGTGATCGCCTGGGCGACCGATGCTCCGACCTTTGGGATCTCCCCCAGCCCACCGCGATCAGCGTAGGAACGGACCGGCTGGCGAAGGTCGCGGATCTCCCGCGCCGCCGCGCGATACGTGACCGCACGGAAGACGTTCTCACCTTTCAGCTCGAGGAGATCGCCGATCTCATCGAGCAGGTCGGCAACGCGCGCGTTCTCGTCGGAGGCGTATTCGCGGGACACCGCGCCGAGCCTAGTGCCCCGCGCTGTTCGCGGGACG
>JAYVCA010000209.1:0-4532 GCA_043750135.1 Chloroflexota bacterium
ACGATCACCTCGCAGAGGTCCCGGTCGTCATCAATGACGAGCACCAAAGGCCCCTGGCCCGGCTCCGGGGGCGCGCCGCGGCCGTCCACGCCGCCCATCATTACGACCGTGCGCTCCGGCGCATAGGGTCAGGTCGGGTCAGGACGAAAGGTCC
Organism: Chloroflexota bacterium; assembly: GCA_043750135.1. Taxonomy (GTDB): domain Bacteria; phylum Chloroflexota; class Limnocylindria; order P2-11E; family P2-11E; genus UBA4735. Next base: position 155 of record JAYVCA010000209.1, read on the forward strand.
AGGCCGGTAGCAGCGTATTGACCATCGCCGACCCATACGCGCGCGTAACGGGGCGGGGCGCGGTCAGCGGGAACGCAGCTTCTCCCAATCGGACCGGAGCAGCTCCGCCAGCCAGTGATCGTGCCAACGGCCCTCGCGGAAGAAGTGATCACGCTCGATGCCGATCTCGCGATAGCCGGCCTTCACGAGCCCACGCTTGCTCGGTTCGTTCGCCGTGAACACCTGGGTCATGAGCTTGTGCAGGTTGAGCTGCTCGAATGCGTAGGCCGTCCGCAGGGCCATCGATTCGGATCCGAGGCCCTTCCGCCACATCGAGCGATCGCCGATGAGCGTGCCGGTGATGCCATGGGCGTTCACCCAATCGATCTCGTGGATCCCGGATGCGCCGATCGCGCGCCCCTCGGCCTGGATCACCCAGAAGACGTCGGTCTTCGACTCGCCCACCCGCTTGAGGAACTCCTCTTCCTGAAAGAGCGCAGGCACGGTACGGCGGCCGAGGTAGCGCGTGACCTCGACATCGGCGAACCATTCCACAAAGCGCGCCGCGTCCGCATCCTCGGGCGGACGGAGGATGACCTTCGTTCCAGTGAGCACGGGCCCGTACATCTGCGCTTCCGATGCTAGCGGCGCATCATGGACCCGTGCGCATCCACTTCCTCGGCGCGGCGAACACCGTGACCGGATCCCAGTTCCTGCTCGAGACGGACCAGGCGCGCGTGCTCATCGACTGCGGCATGTTCCAGGGCGCCCCGAACGACGCGATCCGGAATCACGTCCCGCTCGCCTACGAAGCGGCAGGCCTCGACGCGATGCTGCTCACCCACGCGCACCTCGATCATTGCGGGCTCATCCCGCACGTGGTCGCGGCCGGATTTGGGGGCCCGATCTACGCGACCGCCGGAACGGTCGAGCTCGCGAGCCTGGTCCTCCTTGATTCGGCCAAGCTTCAAGAGGAGTTCGCGGCGCGCCACGACCGATTCGCCCGGAAGCACCCCGAGCGTGCGGCGACCGAGGATGCTGACGAGGAGACGGCGCTGGCCGCGGCGATGCGGCTCGATCCCGAGGCGACGCTCAGAACGCAGCCGACGCAGACGGTGACCGACCTTTCCGCTCCGCTCTACACGACCGCCGACGCGAACGCTGCGATCCGGCTGTTCAAGGGTGTCGATTACGAACGTGAGACCCAAGTGGCGCCGGGAATCCACGCGACGTTCCTCGATGCCGGGCACATCCTCGGGTCCGCGATCATCCGCGTCCGGGTCAGCGACGGAGCCGGCGAGCGGGTCATCGTCTTCAGTGGCGATCTCGGCCGCCCGGATACACCGATCATCCGCGACCCCACGCCGGTCGCCGACGCGGACTACCTGCTCATCGAGTCCACCTATGGCGGCCGCGAGCACGAGCCGTCAGCCGAAGCGATCCGCCTACTCGGCGAAGCCGTTCGCGAGACCGCAGCGGCAAAAGGCGTGCTGCTCATCCCGTCGTTCGCGATCGGGCGCACCCAAGAGGTCGTCTTCGAGCTGGACCGGCTCCTGGCGGCGCGGCAGATCCCGCACCTGCCGATGTACCTCGACTCGCCGATGGCCCAGAAGGCGACCGACATCTACCGACGCTACCCCGGGTACTACGACGCCGAAACCCGCGCGCTCATCGCGGCGAAGGACCCGCCACTCGACTACCCCGGCGCGACGGTGACCGCCAGCGGAAAGGAGTCCGCCGCGATCCACAACGCCCCACGCCCGTTCCTGGTCATCGCGTCGAACGGCATGATCACCGGCGGGCGCATCGTGCAGCACGTGAAAGAGCTCATCGGCGACCCCGGCATGACGCTGCTCTTTGTCGGCTATCAGGGTCAGGGCACCCTCGGCGCGCAGCTCCAGGCCGGGGCAAAGACCGCGCGTATCGACGGCCAGGAGCTGGAGGTCCGATGCCGGATCCGTTCGATCGACGGCTTCTCCGCGCATGCCGACGAACCCGAGCTGCTCGCCTGGCTTGGGGCCTTCACTAAAAAGCCGAAGACCGTGTTCATCGTTCACGGTGAGCCGACCGCCCAGGCCGCGCTCGAGACGAAGATCGCGGCCCTGGGGTTCGGGACGAAGATCCCGCATTGGCGCGAGACGGTCGAGCTCACTTAGGGACGCGACACGAGGTCCGGCGCGGGCCTACGCCACCGGCCGCCGCGCGAGCGCGGCCTCCAGGAGGACCTCATCCCCGCGCTTGTCACCAACGTCCAGCTTGGCGCGGATCCGTGTGAGGTGGACCCGGAGTGTGTTCGGCGACACGCCGAGCCGCTGGGCGAGGCCATCCCGGCCGAGCGAGCGATCGTCGCGGCGCAAGCTTTCCATCTCATGAAGGATCCCGATCTCCCGCCAGGTGAGGCCGATCGCTCGGAGATAGAACGTCGCCTCGTCCAGCGCCGATGCCGCCGCCCCCGACGACGAGTCGGTCTCCGCCCGCCGCACCGCCGCATCGCCGCGCGCCCGGATCGTGCGCGCAAGGACCCGCGCCTCGGGGTCGCGCTCGGCCGCGCGGCCAAGCCATCCGGCGACGTCGGGAAGGTAATAGGCGAACCCCTCTCCGCCGCGGCTCGCGATATCGCGCACGAGGTGCGGCGCGCGGGAGGTACCGCTGCCACGCACCAGCGTCTCGCGCCAATAGGCAGCGTGGACCGCGGCACCGAGGGCCCAATGGCTCATCCCGCGCGACTCGAACTCCTTCGACACCTCATCGAGCAGCCGCACCCCGGACCGCGGATCGCCGCGTCGCGCGCGGGCGATCCCGCGAACGAAGTCGCGGAAATGCTCGTCCGCCGGGAAACCCGCTGGCGCACGGGTGAGGATCCGCTCCGCGACCTCGGCCTCCCCGCGGAGAAGTGCGATGTGCGCGAGATCCTCGGGCCCGCCGGTCGCCGACTGGCGGGCCAGGCGATCGCCATCCGCGATCTCGCCACGCTCCATTCGAGCCCGCGCGAGGCAGAGGAGGGTGTAGCGCCAGGCTGAGGTCCCGTACGAGCGCAGCCCCGCCTCGGCCCGCGTGAATGCGTCGATGGCGCGCTCCGGGTTTCCGGCGTACCACTGCGCGAATCCGCCGGTGTACGCCGCCCAGGCGATCTCCCAGGGATCGCCGACGCGCGCGGCAGCCTTCGCGGTCGCCTCCGCCGCGGCGATCGCGCCGACGTAGTCGCCGGCGTGGGCCAGAAGGTGTGCGAGCTGACGCTGCACCCGTGCGGTGACCAGATCGCGGCCGCGGCCGCGCGGGGCGGCAGCCAGCGCATCCTCGGCCCACCGCACGTCGCGCAGCGCGTCGGTGACCTCATTCGCGGCGGTGTCGTTGATCGACTTTCCGAGGCGGAGCTCGGCAAGCATGAGCGGGTCGGCCGCGGCATGCCGCTCGGCGCGCTGCTCGAGCCGCTTCACCTCGCCGCCGCGCACGAGGTAGTACGCGAGATGCACAAGGTCAACGGCGATACGCGCTCCAAGGAGCGGGTCCTTCACCTGCGGGAGGAGCGCGGACAGCTCGGCCCAGGCGACGTCGAACGACTCGAGGTACTTGAGGCAGCGCGCCCGAAGCACGCGCCGCTCGAGGCTCAGCCGGCCGGTCGAGAGGCCCGGGAGGAGCCGTTCCGCGTCGCTCCGCGACAGCGGCGCCAGCGCCTGGTCACGGACGCTGGGCGGCATCGCGTATGTAGTACGCCATCTGTACGAGTTCCGCTGGACGAGCGTCCGCTCTCCAGGTCGGCGGCTACGGCAGCTCGGCGCAGGGTGCGGCGCTCTGCGCGCTCTGCAGATGCACGTCCGCGACCCACCCATTACCCGTGATCGTCAGGCTGAGCCAGCTCGGCGCGGCCTCCCGGCAATAGGCAGCGAACCGGAGATCGTCGGGCGTCGCGTCGGCGAGGCCGCCATCGCGGGAGGGCCCCAGGCCGAGCGCACGCCAGCCATCCGCCGCGAGAGCAGCCTGATAAAAGGCGAGCACCTCGGCCGGCGTGCCTGGCGCATCTTGGATGACCTCGAGCGACTCGCCCGCGTACCGTGACCGTCGCGCGACGCTGCCGATGAGCCGGCCTCCGGCCGGCAGGGGGAACACCACCGGCGCCGGATCGCGATCGTCCAGCCCGGCTGCGGGGAACGGGCCGATCCGGCCGGGGTAGAACGTCACCTCGCCGTACGTTCCGGCGCCCATCGCCCGGCCGGCGAGCTCGCGGATCGCGCGGGCGTCGTCGGTCACCGCGGCAACTGTCGCGCGGCGATCGTCGGTCACCGTCTCCACCATCGACGCGCCGCTCGCGAGGACGAAGAGGCTTCCGGCGAGCGCGAGGATGCACGTCGCGACCCGGGCCGAGTGCAGCGGCTGCATGCGGGCATCGTCCGTCGCGGCC
>JAYVCA010000210.1:0-6552 GCA_043750135.1 Chloroflexota bacterium
TCGTAGCTCCGGTCGTCCCATCAGCTCGTTGTCTCACCGCTTGGCGGGGCCAAGCGAACGGCGACCGCCAGCACGAGCGCCGCGAGCAGCGGAGCGACCGCATTGGGCGTGTCGGACTCCTTGCTGACGCTGAGGACGTACACGACCCATGGAGCGACGGATGCCGTGATCACGAGCGCCACCAAGACGAGTCTGCGAGCCGCCGGGCGGCTCCGCGCCGCCAGGACGCAGGTCGCAGCCCACGTGAGGGCCAAGGGGAGATGGTCGTAGGTGTACACGTAGGGTGCGGTCGCGAGCGAGAACGGGATCGCGAGCGCTGCCAGGGTCACCGGGTTGATCGCGAGACCGCGGACAAGCGCCCACGTGAGTCCGAGCACGATCGTCACGATTGCGGCCCCAGCCGCCAGTGAGCCTGTCAACTGCGCCGACAGGCTCCAGATGCTCGGCAGGGGCCGGGCCATTTCGACGCGGTGGCCGAGCGCCTCAGCTGCCCAGCGCAGTGGCCACTCCGGGAATAGCAGCAGTGACGGCAGCGCGAGGGTCAGCCCGACCGTCGCGGCACCAACGAGTAGCTTCCCACGTCGCGGAGTCATCACGACCAACACCACGGCAAGGACGGCCCAGAGTTGCGGCTTCAGCAACAGTCCGCCGAGCGCCGCGCCCGCCGGGGCCGGCCGCGCACGTCGTAGCGCCAGCGCGAGGCCACCGACCAGGGCGAGCAGGACGCCCGACAGCTGTCCGATCGTCACCAGCCGCAGGAACGGCAGGGACGCGAGGACAAGGGCGCCGTAAACAAAGGCGATGCCGCCGCGACCTCCACCGACGGCGCGCCAGCACCAAACAATGCCGAGCGCCGCCGCGGCGAGCGACAGGATCGACCAGATCAGCGACGCGAGATCGAACGGCAAGAGGGCGAGCGGCGCGAACGCGATCGCGGTCCAGTACGGGTAGGCGAACGCCCCCGGACACGGGGGCGCGACGATCCGGCCAGCCACCACATGTGTCTGGTCGGCGGTGAGGGCACTCCACACCGCCGGGTCATACGGGTCAGTGTGCAGGAGGACCGCCTGGCCACCGTGATAGAAGCACCAGACGTCGTGCAACCGATAGTGGCCGCCGATCTGCCAGGCGGCAACCCCCGCCACGGCGATCAGGGCCGCGAGCGCGATCAGACCGGCGGCGCGTCGTCCCACAACGTCGCACGCCGCAGGGGCGTGATGCCGAGGTGCCAGTACGCGCGCTCGGTCGCGATGCGGCCACCGGGCGTTCGCGGGAGACACCCCTCTTGCAGCAGGTACGGCTCGTACACGTCCTCGGTCGTCCCGGTGTCCTCGCTCACCGCGACCGCGAGCGATTCGACGCAGACCAGCCCGATGAAACCGGAGACGAAGGTCCGGAGTGGTCGATAGCGTCGTCTTTGGTGCGCTTCCGCAGCACGTCGAGGGTGTAGCCGTAGTTGAGGAGGTTGGTCCGAAGTGCCATCTGGTTCAGTGTTGCCGGCAGCGATAAGCCTTGGCAAGACGCCGCGCGCCAGGACTGATCGGACCGCCCGGCCGTCGGATGAGAGCGCCGCGACCACGCACGCCGGCATCATCGCACTCCCCCAACTCGTATCTATCGTGTACGAGTTGGCTGTCGGGACTCGATCTGCGGAGCACGTGGGCCTGCAGCACGACCCGGCCGACCCTGGAGACATCAAGCGGTGTGGGAAGCCGGAAGTCAATTCTGGGAAATGCTCCGCTACTGCGCGAGGGGAGCGAGGCGCCTATCCGGGGGTGCAGCCAGGGATCTACGTCGCGTCTCATTCAGCCAGGTCTCGAGCGCTGAGTCAACGGAGCGCGTTAGGCGAAGAGCGGCGTCATCTCGCGGCGCTCGAGTAGCGCCTCCATCTCGCGCTCGGACGGACGTGATCCGCCTCGGCTGGCCGCATCGAGGATCTTCGAGAAGAGGCCGATGTCGCTGGCGGTGTTCAGGAACAGCCCCTCGCGGCTGAGGACGAACCGCACCGCGAGATCGATGTCCAGTTGTTCGGTCAGCGGCTCGTACCAGGTACGGGCGTCAGCCGGTCGTTCGCTCCACGGGCCGAGCGTGACGCTCTTGATCGTCTGCACCGCGACGTCGCGCTCGGCGCACGTCTCCAGCAGCGCCTCGACGTCGGCGGCGTACGCCGGGTCACGGAGCTGCATCGCGTTGAACGGGAAGAGAACCGTATCGAAGTCGAATCGGGCGAGGCTCGCGCAATGTCGCGCGGCAACCGTCGTCCCGTGGCCGGTCACACCGATGAACCGCGTCAGGCCCGCGTCGCGCGCTTCGACAGCGGCGCGGAGCGCGCCCTCCGGGCCGAGCGCGGTCTCCCACTCCACCGGATCGACGAGGTTGTGGAGCTGGATCAGGTCGACATGATCCACGCCAAGCCGTGCCAGCGAAGCGCGGATCTGGTCGCGCGCGCCTCGGTACGTACGCTCGCCGGTCTTGGTGGCGAGAAAGAAGCGGTCTCGCCCACCGGCCCGCAGCCACGGCGCGACCCGGAGCTCCGAGTCGCCGTAGCTCGCGGCCGTGTCGATGTGGTTGAGGCCGTAACGGTCGATGAGCTCGAGGGCCCGATCGGCGTCCGCCTCGGTCGCGTTGGACAGCGCAGCCGCACCGAAGATGGTTCGGGAGCTCTGGTGGCCGGTGCGGCCGAACCGCGCGCGCTCGATCACGGTCCCACCATAGAGCCGCACCCCGTGTAGTGTCGGAACGTGACGCAGAATCGCTGGCTGTCGACGAAGGACCTCTCCGGCGACGCGTACGACGCGCGCTACGACCAGCGCGCGGCGGCCGGTGAGAACGTCCACGGCGAGGCGGACCTCGTCATGCGGTACGCACCGGCGGCCGTCCTCGACGCCGGCTGCGGTACGGGCCGGGTCGCGCGCGAGCTGGCGCGTCGTGGGGTGGACGTGGTCGGGGTCGACCTCGACCCGGACATGCTCGCGACGGCCCGCCGCCGGTCACCCGGAGGCAGCTCGGTCGAGGCCGACCTCGTCTCGTTCGATCTGGGGCGCACGTTCGACGTCGTCGTGGCTGCCGGGAACGTGATGATCCTCCTCACGCCAGGGACCGAGGGTGTCGTCGTCGCGAACCTCGCCCACCATCTGCGGACCGATGGACTGCTCATCGCGGGTTTCCAGCTGCGACACGGCGGCGTGAGCCTCGTGGACTACGACGATCTCGCGACCCGGGCCGGACTCAGCCTCGACGCACGCTGGTCCACCTGGGACCGGCACGTGTGGCGCACGGACAGCGACTACGCCGTGTCCGTCCACCGCCTGCATCGGGTCCGCGGTGCATTCTCCTCGCTTGGCCAGGCATCATCACATCGTCGCTGACGGCACATTCCTCGCGCTCATATTCCGGTCGACGGATGCGGTCGGCGGTCAGGGCGCCGCGATCGCCGCGCTCGCGATCGAGAAGGTGAAGAATGCCAGCGGGAAGATCCCGATGACGAGCGTTGCCGCAGTCCCGACCAGCACCCCGATCGCGCTCGAGGCACTCTGCGGCAAGACGTCGGCCGTCCCGTCCGCCGGGCGCTCGAAGTACATCGCGGCGATGACCCGCAGGTAGTAGTAGATCGAGATCGCGGTGTTGATCGCGGCGATGACCACGAGCCAGGTGAAGCCTCCGGACATCGCCGCGATGAAGAGCGCGACCTTCCCCACGAACCCGGCGAGCGGGGGGATCCCCGCGAGCGACAGGAGCAGGATGGTCATCGCCGCGGCAAGGCGCGGTGACGTGGTCCCCAGACCGTTGAAGCGCTCGATGTGGTCGTCGCCAGTGGCGCGCTCGACGAGCGAGACGACGAGGAACGCCGGCAGGTTCATCGCGAGGTACGCGAGGAGATAGAAGACGAAGGCCGGGATGGCGAGGGCATCGATCCGGATGACCGCCACTGCTATCAGGAGGTAGCCGGCCTGGGCGATCGTCGAATACCCGAGGAGCCGCTTCACGCTGCGCTGCCGCAGGGCGAAGAGATTGCCGAGGGTCATCGTGAGCGCCGCGGCGAGCGCGAGGAGGAGCGGCCACTCCGGAACGGCCGCGAAGGCCGTGAAGAGCGTGCGCACCAGGACCGTGAGCGCTGCGACCTTCGGCACGACGGAGAGGAAGCCGCTGATCGGCGCGGTCGCGCCCTCGTACGCGTCGGGGGCCCACCAGTGGAGCGGCACCGCGGTGATCTTGAACCCGAAGCCCGTGAAGATCAGCGCGCCGGCAACGAGCACGGCGGCACCGTCGGCGCCGCGCAGGCGTTCGGCCATCGCCGCGGTGTCGAGCGTGCCGGTGAGCCCGTACAGCAGGGCCATGCCATAGAGCATCACCGCACCGGTCGCGCCGGCGAACAGGAAGTATTTGAGGGTCGCCTCCTGCGCCGCAGGGTCGTGCTTGTATGCGCCAACGAGCCCGTATGAGGCGACGGCGGTGACCTGTAAGAAGAGAGCGATGAGCACGAGATCGACCGACGCGGCGAGGGCCATCGCGCCGAGCGAGCTCATCAGGATCAACGGCGGGACCGTGACCGCGTGCGTGGCGCCGCGGAAACGGTCGCGCGTCGCGAGCAGCACGAGGAGAGCGGCACCGATGATGAAGAGCTTCACGAAGAGGGCCAGTGGATCTAGGGCGTAGGTGTCACCGAAGATCCGCTGCGGCGGTGCGCCGAATTGCGGCGCGGTGAGCACAAGGGCGACGATGAGGCTCGCGATCGCGCCCCAGGTCGTCGCGTCCTCCCGCCGCCCGCGGGTGAAGGGCGCGGCGACGAGGAGGGCCATCGACGCGATGAGGAGCCAGAGCTCCGGCGCGATCCCGAGGATATCCTCGCGCGGCATGAGCCCGACGTTCCTAGCGGCCAGCCTGCGACCCGGCCAGGAGCGTCATCGCTCCGTCGATGGCCGAGGTGAGCGGCCCGGGCAGGACGCCGATGAGGATGACGAGCCCGACGAGCGGGACCAGGACGAGGAGCTCACGCGGTCCGAGGTCGACCCACGGGAGGTTCCGACCGTGCGCGGTCCCCGCCGCGAGCGCGCCCTCCTCCGGCAGACGCGGCGTGCCGGCGAACATCCGCTGGAGCACGACGAGGAACATCGCCGTCGTGATGCCGACGCCGACGAGCCCGACGGCCGCGAGCGGAGGGACGCTCCCGAGGGCACCGGCAAAGACCTGGAACTCGGAGACGAACCCCGACAGAGCGGGCAGCCCGAGACTGCCGAGGAAGAGGATCGCGACGAGCGTGGCGTAGGCGGGGACGGCCGACCACAGGCCGGCGATGCGGGCGATGATCCGGATGCCGGCACGGTCCTGGAGCATCCCGACGGCGAAGAAGAGCCCGCCGGTGATGAGGCCGTGGCTGACCATCTGGAGCGTCGCACCGGTGAGGCCGATGCGCCCCGGCGCGCTCGCGATGCCGGCAGCTGCGGCAGCGACGATGCCGAGCAGCACGTACCCCATGTGATTCACGCTCGTGAACGCGATCATCCGCTTGAGGTCCGACTGGGCGAATGCGACCGCCGCGCCGTACACGATGCTGACGACCGCGACGATCCCGATCGGCCAGGCCCACGCGCCAAAGGCACCGGGCAACGCGGGGAGCGCGATGCGGATGAGACCGTAGCCTCCGAGTTTAAGGAGCACCCCGGCGAGCAGCACCGATCCGCCGGTCGGCGCCTCGACGTGCGCGGCGGGTAGCCACGAGTGCAGCGGCACGATCGGAAGCTTGACCCCGAAGCCCAGCAGGAGGGCGAGGAGGATCAGGCCCCCGGCAAGCGCGTCCTTGGCGTAGGGCTGGGCAGCGACGATCGTCGCGAGGTCGAACGTATGCGGCGTGACCCCGAGGTACAGCCCGAGGAAGCCGAGGAGCATGGCGAGGCTGCCGGCGCGGGTGTAGAGGAAGAACTTGAGCGCCGCTTGTTTCGCGGAGACATCGCCCCAGACGCCGATGATGAAGTACATCGGCACGAGCGAAACCTCGAAGAACAGATAGAACAAGAGCAGGTCCTGGATCGCGAACACGCCCAGGAGTCCGGTCTCAAGGACGAGGAACAGGAAGAGCCAGGCCCGCACGTGCACAGTCATCCGCCACGAGTAGATGAAGACCAGGGTGGTGAGGAGCGCGGTCAGCGCCATGAGCGGTGCGGAGAGGCCATCGACGCCCACGGCGTAGCTCGATCCGAGCGGCGGGAGCCAGTCGAGCCTCTCGGTGTACTGCAGCCCGGCCAACGGCGCGCGGATCGCATCGGCGACAAAAAGCGCGCTGATCCCGAGCGTGACGAGGGCCGCGCCGAGCGCGACTCCGCGCATGAGGGTCGCGCGACGCGCAGGCAGAACAAGGATGAGCAGACCCGCGGCGAGCGGCAGGAAGATCGCGAACGAGATCATGGCCGCACCCCGAGGAGCGCGACCGCGCCGGCTGCGACGACGATGACGGCAAGCCAGGCGCCAACCGCGACGAGGTACTGCTCAAGGAGCCCCGTCTGGACGCGTCGCCAACGATCTCCGGCGGCGCGAATGAGCAGCGCTGCGCGGTCG
>JAYVCA010000211.1:0-3112 GCA_043750135.1 Chloroflexota bacterium
GGCGATCAGTTCCTCGAGCTGCTGCGGAGCGCGTCCTAGACCGACGCATTCCCATCGCCGCGGTCCGGCCAGAGGTGCTCCGGTGGACGCAGCCCGAGCGCGTCGCGCGCGGCGCCGACGAGCGCGAGCGATCCGGTGACGCACACGACCTCATCCGCCCGCGCGCTCGCGGTCGCCGCCGCCAGGGCCAGGGTCACATCCGCTGCCGAATCGACTGGCACGGCGCCCAGTGAGCGACAGGCCCGCACGAGATCGTCGGCAGCACGGGCGCGGGGCGCGGATGACGCGGTGGCGGTGACCCGGTGGGCGGCCGTCAGCAGCGGTCGCAGCGTGGCCCGCGCGTCCTTATCGGCATTGAGTCCGATGATGAAATGGATCGGCCGCCGCCCAAAGCGTTCGCGCAGGGCGGCAACGAGTGCCTCGGCCGACGACCCGTTGTGAGCGCCATCGAGCACGACGGCCGGCGCCGCGGCGACGATCTCGAACCGGCCTGGCCACCATGCCGCATCGAGTCCGCGGGCGATCGCGCCCGGCGTCACGCCGAGCGTCTGGGCGGCTGCCGCGGCGAGCGATGCATTCTGCCGCTGGTGCGCGCCGTGAAGACGCGGGAGCGCGAGGGTGCGCGGACCGACCACCCGACACGCCGCGCCGCCCTTGACGCACGCACGCCGCAGCGCCAGCGCGGCAGCCGGCCGCTGTTCGCCGATGAGCGCCGGCCGGTCACGACGCAGGATGCCGGCCTTTTCGGTCGCGATCGCGCCGAGGGTGCGGCCGAGGATCGCGGTGTGGTCGTAGCCGATGGACGTGATGATCGAGAGCGCGGGCGTGACCGCGTTCGTCGCGTCCCGCGCGCCGCCAAGCCCGACCTCCAGGATCGCAACCCGACAGCCGGCATCGGCGAACGCTCGCAAGGCGAGCGCCAGGACAAGCTCGAAGGTCGTCGGCTCGCCCGCGGTCGGCGCCTGCCGCCGGAGCGCCGCGACGGAAGAGCGGAGCGCGCGGATCCGCGCTTCGAACGCCGCCTGATCCAGGAGCGCTCCATCGATGCGGACGCGCTCCCGGACCTCTTGGAGGTGTGGTGAGGTGAACAGGCCGGTCCGGATCCCGGCGGCGTGAAGGATGCTCGCCAGACAGGCCGCGGTCGAACCCTTGCCCTTCGTTCCGGCGATGAGCACGCAATCAAGCTGGTGGTCAGGGTCGCCCAGGAGGCCGAGGAGCCGGCGGACCCGGCCGAGGCGCCAGCGCGCCGACCGACTCGCCCGCGGGTTCCACCCCACCCCCCGCAGCGGGTCGGAGAATCCGAGAAGCCAGTCCAACGGGCTCGGTGCAGGCATGAGGCCGAGGCTAGCGTGGGTCGGGGGATGACGGGGCTGCCCGCCACGGCGATAGTGTCCGGATGAACCAGGAGGAGATCCGTGCGGCCCTCGCCCTGAGCCCGGTCCTGGCCGAGCTCGACCCGAACGCGCTTCAGTTCCTCACCCGGTTCGGAACGGTCCGACAGTTCGCCGCCGGCGACGCCCTCATGCGTCAAGGCGAGCCGAGCGTCTCCGTCCATTTCGTCCTCTCCGGGAGTGTCGTGGTCGAACGTCAGCGGCGCACCGACGAGCGTCCGGTGAAGCTGGCAGACCTCGGGGTCGGACAGGTCGTGGGCGAGATGGGGGTCCTGATCAACAGCGCGCGGTCGGCGACCGTGCGTGCGACCGTGCCGACCGAGACCCTCGAGCTCGACGCGCCAAGCTTCGAGCGCGTCGCCAAGGCCTTCCCGATCCTCCATCGCGTGCTCGCGACCGTGCTGAGCGAGCGGCTGCGCCGCACCTCGGCGGAGATCGGCCAGCGCGCCACCGATCGACCCGACCAGTAGATACCGAACCGCACCCCCGAAAGGGTGAGTGAGCAGCGTCCCGGCACCGTTAGCGTTCCGAAACACCAAAGAAGGTGACCGTGCATGCGCGCTCTCGTTCAGCTGGAGTGGGATCCGACGCCGGTGCGGATGCTGCCCTCGTTCAGGCCGCCCAGGCCGGGGACGTCCGGGCCTTTGGCGAGCTCTACGAGCGCTACCGCCAACCGCTGTACCGCTATTGCCTCGCCCGCACCGACTCGATCCACGAGGCCGAGGATCTGGTGAGCGAGGTGTTCCTCAAGGCGATGGAGTCGCTGGCACGCTATCGCGATCAGGGGTTGCCGTTCATCGCGTTCCTCTATCGCGTCGCCCGCAATGCCGCGATCGACCGGAGCCGCCGCGACAAGGGAGCATCGCTGTTCGAGATGACCGTCGAGCCACGGAGCGCCGTCGATCTCGAGGGTGACGCGATGCGCTCGTTCGAGATGGACGCCGTGCTCGGAGCGCTCCGCAAGATCAAGCCCGAGTACCGCGAGGTCATCCTCCTGCGGTTCATCGAGGGTTACAGCGCCGCCGATGTCGCGACGTTGCTCCAAAAGGCCGAGAAGGCCGTGTGGAACCTCCAGCAGCGCGGCCTCGACCGGCTCCGGAACGAGCTCCGGCGTTCCGGCCAGCTGGCGCTCGCCGGTCTGGCGCCCGACCGATGAACGACGACCGCCTGCTCTCCGTGCTCCGGGCGCTTGGCGCGCAGGAGCTTCCGCTCGCCGGCGACAACGCCATCCGCGCCCGGCTCGAGACCGCGTGGGTCACCAGCGCGCGCCGTGCGGCGGGCGCCCCGTTCGGTCTCCGCCGCCTCACGCCGGTGCTAGCCGCGCTCGTGCTGATGCTGAGCTTCGGCGGGGCCGCGCTCGGTGCCGGTGCCGACAGCCCGTTGTGGGAGACCCGTGTCGCGTTGGAGGCGGGGGGAGCGCTCCTGCGGTTCTCGGCCGATGACCGGGTCGCGTATCTCCTGGAGCTCGTGCGGTCACGGACCGAGGAGGCCGCGCGTCAGGAGGTCCTGGGGAACTCCGGCGCTGCCGCAAAGGCCCGTGCGGCCGCGTCATCGGCAGTGATCCAGCTGAACGGCAGCCTCCCGCAGATCGGGACGGATCTCGTCGCGCCGACGTCCTCGCCGACGCCTGCGCCTTCGTCCACTCCGTCCGCCGTGCCGGCGGTCCGCCCGACCGACGCACCGGCGGCCTTGGCGAGCCCGACGCCGACACCGGCCAGCAC
>JAYVCA010000212.1:0-7535 GCA_043750135.1 Chloroflexota bacterium
GACCTTCTCGCCGATCGCCCGCTCGCGGACCGTCGCGACGAGCTGGCGGACGATCTTGAAGTTCACATCGGCTTCGAGGAGCGCGACCCGGACGTCGCGGAGCGCATCATCGAGGTCGGCTTCGGTGACTTTGGGCCGGCCTTGGAGCTTGTCGAATGTCGCGGTGAGACGGTCAGAGAGCTGCTCGAACATCAGGACCAGTATCGGATACGGGAGCGCTCGTAGCGCTCGCCATCCGGACCCTCGTGGAGCGACCTGCGCTCAAGCCGAACGGTCGTCGCCGGCGTGAGACCGCCCTCGAACAGGCGCCGGGCATCCGGCTCAGCCGTCACCAGCGTGGCGTGGGTCAGGAAGAGCTCGTCGACCAGCCGCGCGGCCAGAAGCTGGCCGGCCAGGGTCGGACCGCCCTCGCACAGCAGAAAGCGGATCCCCCGATCACGGAGCAGCGCGAGCAGCGCGGCAAGATCGACCTCACGATCCCCCAGCCGAGCGATCTCGATCCCCGGCCGCTCGATCCGCTCGGTGACCGCGCCGGCGACCGTCGCAATGAGCCGGGGACCGGTGAAGCTGAAGAAGCGGTTCTCCACCGGCAGGTCGGCCGTCCGCGTCACGACGACGGCGAGCGGCTGCCGCGCACGCCCGGTGACCACGGGGGCGAAGGGGTCGACCCGCAGGGTGCCCGCTCCGACCATCACGGCGTCGGCGAGCGCGCGCAGGTGGAACATCAAGTCGCGATCGGTGCGGGTGCCGATCTCCGCCCGACCGCGATACGACACCCGGCCGTCCGCGGTCATGACGAAGTTGAGCGCGACGTGCGGCCGGCCCTCGTGCGCGGGCGGATCGAGGAGATCGCGATGGAGGCCGGCGAGGTCATCTTCGCCGACCGGCCCAAGGCGGCGAAGGCTAGGCATGGGTCGGCAGCAGCGCGTCGACGAAAGCGCGCGCGTCCATCGGCAGCAGGTCGTCGGCCTTCTCCCCGACGCCCAAGAGCTTCACTGGTAGCTTGAGCTCGTCGGCGATCGCGAAGACCGCCCCACCCTTCGCCGTGCCATCGAGCTTGGTGATGACCAGGCCGGTCACCGCCGCGGTCGCGGTGAACTGCCGGGCCTGGACGATCGCGTTCTGGCCGGCGGTGCCGTCGAGGACCAGGAGCACCTCATCCGGCGCGCCGGCGCGTGCGCGGCCGGTGACCCGAACGATCTTTCCGAGCTCCTCCATGAGCTGGCCCTTGGTGTGAAGGCGACCCGCGGTATCGGCGATGACCGTCGTGCTCCCGCGTGCGATCCCGGCCTGGACCGCGTCGTACACGACGGCCGCCGGATCCCCCTCCGGCGTGCCGCTCACCACCGGCACGCCGATGCGGCCGGCCCAGACCTCAAGCTGCTCGATCGCCGCGGCGCGGAACGTGTCGGCCGCGGCGAGGAGCGGTGTCTCGCCGGCATCCTTGAGCCGCTTCGCGAGCTTCGCGGCGGTCGTCGTCTTGCCGCTCCCGTTCACGCCGACCACCAGGATGACCCGCGGTCGCTGCCCCACCCCGCGGAGCGTGGCGTCGCCCGCGGCCAGGACGGCGATGAGCGCCGCGCGGACCGCGTCGAGCACCTTGGGGACCGTGTCGATGCGCTGGAACTGCACGATATCGCGGACCTGGAGCATGACCGGATCGACGAGCGACACCGAGATGTCAGCGCGCAGCAGCGCTTCCTCAAGCTCGTCGAGCCACTCCGGGGTCACCTTCGCATCCGGCGCCGTCCGCCCGAACAGGCGGCTGAGGAATCCGCCGCGAGTCTTCGCCAGGCCCTGCTCGATGCTCACCGGAACAGTGTGCCGGACATCGCGCGCTGGCTCAGCCCGCGCGCTCGTCCAGCTCCGCGAGCTTCATCGAGATGAGCTTGCTTGCACCACCCTCATCCATCGACACGCCGTAGAGGGTGTCCGCGGCCTCGATGGTCTTGCGGTTGTGGGTGATGACGATGAACTGGGTCCGATCGGTCAGCTCCCGGAGCGCTTCGGTGAAGCGGCCGACATTGCGCTCGTCGAGCGCAGCGTCGACCTCGTCGAGGACGCAGAACGGCGCGGGCTTGACCCGCAGGATCGCGAGCAGGAGCGCGGTCGCGGTGAGCGCTCGCTCGCCGCCGGAAAGCTGCTGAAGCGACCCGATCCGCTTGCCCGGAGGGCGGGCGTAGATATCGATCCCCGGTTCACCGCCGCTGTCGGCCGGGTCGCTGGTGCGCAGCGAGGCCTGGCCGCCGTTGAACAGCCGCTGGAAGAACACACCGAACTCGCGGTCCACCGCCTGGAAGGTCGTGCTGAATTGCTCGGCGATCGTCGTCGCGAGCTCGTCAGCGAGGCTTCGAAGATCGGCGATCGCTTTCTCCAGATCGGCGCGCTGGGTCGCCAGGAACGAGTGCCGCTCGCCGATCTCCGCGAGCTCGGTCGCCGCGAGCGGATTCACCGGCTCGAGGCCGATGAGCCGCCGGCGGAGCCGCTGGAGGTCACGGACCGCGTTCGTCTTCTCCTGCTCGGTGCCCTCGTCGTCGACCTCGATCGATTCCGGATCCGGGAGCGGCTCGTCGTCGGGCAGGCCGAGCTCGGCGCGAACCTGCTCTTCCAGGAGCCGAAGCGCACCGGACGCGCGCTCCTCCTCGACGCCAAGCTTGGAGCGCTCGCCGCGAAGCTCGGCCAACCGCTCGCGGGCCTTTGCCAGGAGCTGTTCCGATTCGCGCCGCGACCCTTCGGCCGCGAGGGAGCGCTCCCGGGCGATCTCGGCCGACCGGAGCGCCTCTTTGGTCTGGGCCGCGACGCGCTCGAGCTCGGTGTTGGCCGCGCCCAGCTTCGCGGTGGCTTCGCGCCCCTGATCGACGAGCGCGCGGACCCGCTCCTCTTCATCTGAAATGCGCCGCTCGGTCGCGCCGACCTGCTCGTCGAGGGTGTCCCGCAGGCGCACCAGGGACGAGCGCCGCTCCTCGCTCGTCGCCGCATCGAGCCGTGCGTCCTGGGCGCGCTGGGTCGTCGCCGCATGCGCCGCGACGCCGCTGCGCTCGGCTTCCTGCGCTGCGGCGAACGCCTCAGCCGCGATCGCGCGCGCCCCGGTCGCTGCCGCCCGCTCGACACCGAGTCGTTCGCGGCGACCAATGAGCTCGGTGCGCTCGCGTTCTACCGCGGCGGCTCGCGCTTCGCCGGCCCGGACGACGTCTCGGACATCGGCCTCGAGGGAGGCCAGCCGTTCGGCGAGCGCCTCTCGCTCCGCGCGCATGCGCTGTGCGTCGTGCAGCTGAGCCTCCGCCTCCGCCGCCGCGGTGGCGGTCGCCTCGTGCTCGCGGGCGAGCTCGCCGAGCCGCCGTTCGCCGGCGTTCAGCTCACTGCTCAACCGGTCGGACATCGACCGGAGGCGCGCCGTGGCCTGTTGCTCCGCGATCGCGCGGTCGTCGGGCAGCCGGATGACGCCAGGAGTGACCGCCATCCCGTCAAGCGTCACGATCAGGCCGTCGCGCATCGAAGCCGCGGCCCGGTACGCAGCGCTCTTGCCCTCGGTCGCGACGAAGACGTTTCGCAAGAGACCTGCCGCGACCGCGCGCACGTCGGCATCGAGATCGAGGAGGTCCAGCAGCCGCGTGCAGCCGCCGGGTACCGGGAGATCGGGCCGATCGTTCGCGACGATGACCGTCACGCCGCGCGCCGTGTCCAGATCCGCACTGGTGTCGTCTGTCGGCGCGTACGCGACCGCGTCGCCCAACGCCGCGCGGACCGCCAGGGTGAGGCGATCGGGAACGACGAGCCGGTCGTGGAGCCAGCGCAGTCCGGGGGGAAGGGTCGCGGCGCCGCCTCCGTGCGCCCGCGCGGTGAGCTCCTCGTCGGCCCGCGCGACGGCCTCCCGGAGCGCGATCGTTTGACCGCGGACCAGCGCCTGGTCGCCTTCGACGCGCTGGCCCTCGCTCCGGACGACGGCGGCGTGGTCGGCGGCGGCGGCGGTGCGGCGCGCGGCCTGGGCCGCGGCGGCGCGGGCCTGCTCGAGATCATCCGCGAGCTGAGCCCGCTCGACCTCGCGGGTCGCGCGGTCGGACGCGAGCGTGCCGGCGAGCCCGGCGAGCTCCTCGTCACGGGCCACCAGCGCCTCGTCCTCGTCGCCCAGGCGGATCTCATCGCCCTCGCGGAGGAGATGCGCGCGCTCGGTCTCGACCCGCGCGGCCTGCGCCTCCGCCAACGCGACACGGGTGCGGGACGCCTCCTCCTCGGCGGTGCGGGCCGCGTCCGCGGATTCGCGGGCGCGCCGGGCCGCCTCGGCGGCCTCCAGATCGACGGTCCCGCGCCGCCCGCGCAGACCGGAGAGCTCGGCGGGAAGCGTGGCGAGCGACGCCCGGGTGCGATCGCGCTCCGCCGCGATCGCATCGAGCGATGCGGCGAGCGCGGCGATCCGCTCGCGCAGGGACGCCTCGGATGACCCGGCGTCGGCAGCGGCGATCCGTCGCCGCTCCTCTTCCTCGCGTGCGGCCCTCAGTTCCTCGTCGGTCCCGACGCTCACCACCTCCGATTCGGCAACGGTGTCGGCAAGTCGCTCGATCTCGCGATCGATCCCGACGAGCGTCGCGACGAGCTCGTTGCGCTGTGTGGCCGTGACGCCGAACGAGCTCCGATACCACCGCAGCGCGCGGCGTCGCAGGTCGGCGCGGACGATCTCGTATTCGTTCCATTTCGCGACCTGATCGGTGAGCGTCGCAACGCGCGGGCCGATCTCGCGCAGGATGTCGATGACCCGGATGAGCTCGATCTCGGCGTGCTTGAGGCGTGTGAGCGCGTCCTCGCGACGAAGGTGAAGTCGCCGCGTGCCGGCGGCCTCCTCGATGACGGTGCGCCGGTCGGCGGGACGGAGGGCGAGCACCTGATCGACGAGCCCCTGGCCGATGACGACGAACGGGTTGTCCGCGAGGTGCGCCCCGGCAAGCACGTCCTGCAGATCGCGAAGCCGGACCTTCGAGCGGTTCACCAGGTATTCGGCCTCGCCATTCTTGTACAGCCGCCGGCCGACCTCGATCTCCCGATAATCGATCGGCAGGCGGCCCGAGGAGTTGTCGAGCTGGAGCACCGCCTCGGCCATGCCGAGGCCCCGGCGCGTCTCCGAGCCGGCGAAGATGAGCTCCTCGTTCTTTTTCGCCCGCAGGATGCGCGCGTTATTCTCGCCGAGGGCCCAGCGGATGGCGTCGGCAACGTTCGACTTGCCACTGCCATTCGGACCGATGATCGCGGTGATCCCTGGTGCAAATTCCAGGTGTGTCTGGCCCACGAAGCTCTTGAATCCGGTCATCGTCAACGTCTTCAGGACGGCGTTCTTCGCGCCGATGCCGCCGTCGATCACCGTGAGCTCGTCGTCGACCGTCTCGTTCGTCACACCGTCTCCAGCAGCGCCTGGGCGGCATTCTCCTGCGCCTCGCGCTTGGAGCGACCGGTCCCCCGCGCGCGCAGATCGCCGAGGTCGACTTCTACGCTGAAGGCTCGGCTGTGCTCGGGTCCGGTCGTTTCGATGATCGTGTAGACCGGCAGCGGCAGGCTATGACCCTGAGCCCATTCCTGAAGGACCGTCTTCGGGGACCGCACGGCGCCGGCGCCGGTCGCGTCGACGATGTCGGCCATGACCTCAAGAATGAAGCCGCGCGCGCCAGCGAAGCCGCCATCGAGGTAGAGCGCGCCGACGACCGACTCGAACAGGCTCGCGCCGAGGCCCACGCGCCCGCGCCCACCGGTCTCCGCCTCACCCCGTCCGAGGTGGGCGCGCTCCGGCAGCCCCAGCCGCTGTGCGACCTGCGCCAGCGGCGCACCCGAGACGAGCTGAGCGCGCATCGCGGTCAGCTCACCTTCGGTGGCCCGCGGATAGCGGCGATAGAGCTCCTCGCCGATCACCAGGTCGACGACCGCGTCGCCGAGGAACTCCAGGCGCTCGAAGTCCTCGAGCCCATGCTGATCCGGGTGCTCGTGCAAGTAGCTCGAGTGCGTGAGCGCCGCGGCCAGGAGGCCACGATCGCGAAACCGGTACCCGCCGATATCTGGATCGTCCATGCCCTCCTCAAAAAACGAGGAGGCAGGTGCCTTGCGGCGACCTGCCTCCCCTGTATTCAGTTCGATGTGATCGTGATGATCGCGGCGTGCTCAGGCACGCCCCCCACGCGTGCTTCTAAGCGACGTGCTCCTCGACGTATTCCTGTGCGTCGCCGACGGTCTTGATCTTCTCCGCGTCCTCATCCGAGATCTCCATCCCGAACTCTTCCTCGAGGCTCATGATGAGCTCCACGAGGTCGAGCGAGTCCGCGTTGAGGTCATCCACGAACGACGCCTCGGGCTTGACGTCCGCCTCATCCACGCCGAGCTGGTCGACGACGATCTTCTTCAGGCGCTCGTACGTCTTTTCCTGGGCCAACCGGCCACCTCCCTGCCTATCCGCGAAGTCACCCTGATCCTGCGAGGTGTTGTGCGACGCCGGCACGCCCCCGGTGTCCCGGAGAAGTGTCTGCGTACGCTCGCCAACCGTCAATTCGGTCCGGTGCCGCTCCGTCCCCCGACCGCCGTGGCCAGCACCCCATTCACGAACTTCGGGGACGCCTCCGAGCCGAACAGCTTCGCCAGCTCGACCGCTTCGTCGATCACGACCCCGGCCGGCGCGTCGCCGGAAACTCGAAGCTCGTACAGCGCGATCCGGAGGATGTTCTTGTCGATCCGCGGCATCTGCTCGATCGGGAACTCCGGCGCGAGGGTCGCGATCTCGGCGTCGAGCTCCTTTCGGTGGCCAAGCACCCCATCCACGATGTCCCAGGCGAAGTCAGCGGCCTCGACGGTCAGGCCGGCGCGGAACGCGCCGCGGGTCCAGGTGTCGCGGGCATCCCCACGGTTGAAGTCGATCTCGAAGAGCGTCTGGAGGGCCATCCGGCGGGCCGGATGACGGCCGGCGCGGACCGGACGGCTCTTCAACGCGGGACAGCTCCAGATCGTTGGCCGATCGCGTCGATGAGCCCTTGGCTGACCGCACGCTCGGCGACCCGGATCGCATGGCGGAGCATCGGCGCCCGTGCCCGCCCGTGGGTCACCACCGAGACGCCGGCGACCCCAAGCAGCGGCGCCGAGACATACGCGTCGTAGTCCAGCCGGCGCCGGAGCTTCGTCAGACCCCGGTACGCGAACGGCAGCGCGAGCTTGCCGAGCAGGCCGCCGAAGACGTCATTCCGGATACCGTCGCGGAAGACGTCGACGACCCCCTCCATGCCCTTCGCGAGCACATTCCCGACAAAACCGTCGCAGAGGATGATGTCCGTGGTGCCCCGGAGCGCATCTCGGCCCTCGATGTTCCCGTAGAAGTTCAGGCCCTCGGCGCCGGCGAGCAGCGCGTGAGTCTCGAGCTGGAGCCGGCCACCTTTCTCCGGCTCCTCGCCGACGTTCAGCAGGCCGACGGTCGGCCGGTCGACGCCGTGGACCCGCTCCATGAAGCGCGAGGCCATGAGCGCGAACTGAAGGAGATTGCGCGGCTCAGCGTCCATCGTCGCGCCCGAGTCGAT
>JAYVCA010000213.1:0-6709 GCA_043750135.1 Chloroflexota bacterium
CCCGATGAGCAGGCCGGTGCCATCGTTCGACCAGATCATTCCGGTCGGCCCACCCTCGGGTTCGCCAAAGCTTGGCCCGGTGCGGTCGGCACCCCCGGCGAGGGTTCGGATATGGACGACCCCGCGTCCCCCTTCGGTCACGACGTAGGCGATGCGATCCCCTGTCGGTGAAACGACGTACTGCCTCCCGTTGAGCGACGAGACGGAGGTGCCGGTCTCGGTGCGGATGGTCGCAGCCGAACCGACCTCGATCACCACGAATCCAAAGCTGTCATTCAGGACCGATGCCGCCCGAGGACTCGCGGTGTCGCCGGGAGTCGCCGACGGTGCGACGGCTCCCGGTGCGGTCGAAACGGAGGGCGAGGGCCGCGGCGTGGCGGTCGGCGACGCCGCGGTCTCGCTGCGGTCGCGCAACTGCAGACCGACGACAAGGGCGAGCACGAGGACCGCGACGGCGGCCCCGGCGGTCACGAGCGAGCGTGATGTGCGCATGACGATGTGCTCCGTTTCTTGCGGGCGGCGCCAGGCGCCGCGCGGCGGCAGCGGGATCTCATCGAGGTCCCGCACGAACAGGTGGGTCAGGTCCTTGTCCCGGTCATCCATTGACGATCTCCCGGTACGTCATTTCGCGACCTCGCGCATCCGCGCGAGCGATTGCGAGACGGTCGCGCTTACCGTGCCGCGCTTCACCCCGAGCGCTTCGCCGATCTCGTCCTGGGTCAGGCCGAGGTAGTAGTGGGCGACGACGATCGCGCGCTGCCGCTCGGTGAGGAGGGCGAGCAGCCGGCCGACCTCGAGCCGGTCGAGGATCGCGGCAACGCCGTCGCTGCCCGCGCGCTCTCCGATCGACACTTCGCGCCTGCCGGCGAAGAGCCCGCGCCGGGTCTTGCGCAGCGCGACCCGATAGAGCCAGCCTTCGAGATTGCGGTCATCGCGGGGCGGATGGCGCAGACCTTCCTCGAAGGCGTCCTGGAGCCCATCGAGCGCGCGCTCGCGGTCGAAGGTCGCGGCGACGAGCGCGCGGTAGACCTGCGGGAACGCGCGGTCATACAGGTCCGCCCAGCGCTCTGGGGTGATCTCCATCTACACCGGCAATGCATCGGAGCAGCCGGAACGCTTAGTCGCAAGCGCTTGCTTGCTACAAAATGGTCTGCCCCAATCCGGAGGCGATCAGCTCGACGGCGAGCAGGGCGGTGCGGTTCTCGCGGTCGAGGATCGGGTTCACCTCGGCGATCTCCAGCGAGCGGAGCTTCCCCGAGGCGGCGAGCATCTCCATTCCGAGCTGCGCCTCGCGGTATGAGAGCCCTCCGCGGACCGGGGTCCCCACACCCGGCGCCTCGTCGGGGTCGATCGCGTCCATGTCGAGGGAGACGTGGATCCCCTCGCCCCCGCCGGCGACCGTGATCGCCCGTTCCATCGCCGCGGCCATTCCGGCGCGATCGACATCGGCCATCGTGATCGCGGTGATCCCGGCGGCGACGATATTCGGCCGCTCGCTCCGGTCGATGTCGCGGATCGCGAAGAGCACGCAGTGCGCGCCGTCGACCGTGCCGCGGAGCGCATCGGGGAACGGCTCGCGTGCCAGCCCGAGCGCGACGGCATAGGGCATCCCGTGGACATTCCCTGACGGCGTCGTCTCTGGGGTGTTGATGTCCCCGTGGGCGTCGATGTAGATCACCCCGGGCCGCCGGCCGGCACGAGCGATCCCGGCGAGCGTCCCCATCGCGAGCGAGTGGTCGCCGCCGATGACGATCGGGAAGCCCCCGCCGCGCTCGATGTCGGCCACGATGTCCGCGAGCTCGAGTGCGACCCGCACGATCTCGGCGGCGTGCCGAGCCTTCGGGGTGCCCGGATCGATCGCCACCCGGTCGCCGACGGTGAGATTGCCACGGTCACGGACCTCGAAGCCGAGCGACTCCAGGCGCGGCCGTAGGCCGGCCAGCCGGATCGCCGATGGCCCCATGTCCACCCCGCGCCGTCCCGCGCCAAGGTCCATCGGGACGCCGACGATCTCGATGTGCATCGGGGGAAGCCTAGCCGCCGACGGAAGGCATCCGGGCGGCGGCGTCCGCGCCCATGTGCGCGACGCCGGGGATGCGCAGCGCCAGCCCGGTCGCGAGGAAGATCGCGAGGACGCCGGCCCATAGCATCGGCTGGATCCCGATCGTCGGCGCGAGCGCTCCGGTGATCGCGAACCCGGCGGGGAGCAATGCGACCGAGCCGAGCGAGCTGAGGGCGGTGACCCGGCCGAGCCGATCGGTGGGCACACCGCGCTGCAGACCGGTCATGAACAGCACCGCGCCGAGGTCGGCCCCGAACCCGCCGATCAGGCAGGCACCGGCGACCAGCGCGAGGGGGAGGTCGAGGGCGAGCGCCACGAGTGGCACGGCGAAGAGCACCTGGGAGAGGAGCGCCGCGCGTCCGATCGCCCGGGGCTTCCAGCGGAGTGGCACCGCCGAACCGAGCAGTCCGCCCGCGGCGAAGGCGGTGATCGCGATCGCGTAGGCGGTCGTCCCGCGGGGCACGAGCACGATCGGCAGCAGGACGAACCAGGGCGCGACGGCGAGGAACGTCTGGCCGAGATCGGACAGCAGGACCGCGCGCAGCCAGCGGGTCCGGGCGGCGAACCCCAGACCCGCCGCGGCCTCCCGGAGGATCGTCGACCGGGCCGCCTCATGGCGCACAGATCGCTCCCGGCTCACCGTCCGCGTCGAGCCGACGGCCAGCGCGGCGACGAGGAAGCTCCCGGCATCCAGCAGCAGCGTCGGCTTGATCCCGATCGCGACGACGAGCAGCCCGCCGAGCGCGGGCCCGAGCAGTCCGGCGAGCCGCACGATGAGCGTTGTCACGGCGTTCGCCGGGCCCAGGCGGTCGGGACCGGCGAGGTCGAACACGAGCATCCGTGCGGCCGGCTCGAACAGCGCATCGGCGATCCCCGCGCCGGCGAAGAGCACGAGGATGAGCAGCAGCGGCGCGTCAGCCGGGATCACCGCGAGCGCCGCGATGCTCGTGCACAACGCGAGCTGGGCGGCGATGGTCTGCTGCCGCGCCGGCAGCCGATCGGCGAGCGCGCCGCCGATCATGAGCAGCCCGGACGTCGCGAGCACGCGGACCGCGAAGATCGCGCCGAGAGCGAGGGCGCCGTCGTCGCGCTGGGTGAGGATCCACACGACGACGGCCATGGAGGACAGCCTGTCGCCGACCGCACTGATCGCCTGCCCGATGCAGAGCCGGACGAAGGAGCCGTCATGCAGGAGGCTCGCGCGCGCTCGTCCTGGATCCGCAGTGCTCACGGTCACGTCGCGTGGACGACGAGGACGCTGGTCAGGCTGATGTGCTTCGAGCGTGGGGCGGCGGGCGGCTGCCCCCTCGAGTGGACGATCCGGTCGGCCTCGGCGGTCACGGTCCGGAGCCGTCTGGCGTCAGCCGGGGTGAGCCAGACCTCGGCGTTCGTGATCCGCTTCGTCCCGGCCTGTCCGAGCGTGCGACCAAGCTCGCTTAGTAGGTGGCGCTCGATCAGTCGCGCCGACCGTGGGGCCAACCGGCGGAGGGCCGCGGGACGCATCGCGTATCGCTGCTGCGGACGACCGCGACCGCGGCGGGCGTTGGCCGCCGGCTGCGGCACGGGGCGGATCAGGCCGGCCTGGACGAGCTGGCGAAGGTGGTAGCTCGCCGCGGCATGCGCCGCACCGGTCGCCGCGGCGACCTCGGTGGCGGAGATCGCTCGGCCGGTGACCATGCCGAGAATGCGCAGCCGGAGCGGATGCGACAGCGCGCGCAGCCGGACGATCGGCTCGTTATTTTCCAACGGCATCTTGGGAAATAGTACTCGAAGATGGAAGTGGTCGGACCGCGACGTGTTCCCTAGCCGCGAACGGCGGGCGCCAGCGCGCCGGCCATCTCAGCGGTGAGGTCATCCCACTGGTGGGCTGAGAAGGGCACGAGCGTGTCGAAGAGGTCGAAGATCACGCCCCGTACGGCTGACGCGGGCTTGGTCAGGATCGGCTCAGCCCCGCAGCCAGACGTGCGCGTCATCGAAGGTCACCTTCCAAGACCGCAGCGGGCCGGCCATGACGTTGAGGTAGTACAAGTCGTAGCCCGGGGCGGCCGAGACGGTGTGGAAGCCGCGCGGCACGAGCACCAGCTCGCCATCGTGGACTGCGACCGTCTCGTCGAGAGTCCGGTCCGCGGTGTACACGCGCTGGACCGCGAAGCCCCGCGGATCGCGCATCCGGTGGTAGTACGTCTCCTCGAGACGCGTCTCGTTCGGCGGGTCCTCGGTGTCGTGCTTGTGGGGCGGGTAGCTCGACCAGTGCCCGCCGGCGGTGTGGACCTCGGTGACCAGGAGCGACTCGGCCGCGCCGTCTTCCATGAGGATGTGGTGGATCCGCCGCTCCATCACCCCGGTGCCGCGCACCTCGAGGCGCGCCTGCTCCGGTCCGATGAGCCGCGCCGGGATCCCGCCCCTCGCCGGGGCAGTACCGATCGCGATCTCGACGCCTCCCGGCCCGCCCTTTACCCGGTACTGCACGCCCGGCGGGGCGTAGACCGCATGCGGTGGACCATCCAATGGCGTCGCACGACCGCCGACATCCTTCCATTCGGTCTCGCCGACGCGGATGTCACACCTACCGCCGAGCACGACGATGCAGGACTCGCGGCCCGCGTGCTCAGCGCGATAGCGCTTCCCCTCGGCGACCCGAAGGGCCGCGAAGCCGACGAATTCCCATCCGGCGCGGACCGGCGAGACGTCGAGGACGCCCTTCGTCGGACGGATGAGCAGGTCCGGCTTCGAAGGGCGAGGGGCCGGCGGCGGGATGACCGGCCGCTTCGGGTCGTCAGGCACTAGAGGTATCGCCGCTGGCGCCCGCGCGCCTCGTCCGACCGCGCCCGGGCTTCCCGCACGCTCTCCTGCGTGGAGACCTCGGCGACGGCAACGTCCCACCAGCTTTCGTAGCTCGGGACGCCGATCGACGGGTCGACCTCGACATGGATGACGACGGTGTTCGTCTCGGTCTTGGCCCGGTCGAGCGCCGCGCGCAGCTCGGTGATGTTCGTCGCGCGGATGACGGTCGCGCCGAGGCTGGCCGCATTCGCCGCAAGGTCGATCGGCATGACGGCGCCGCCGCGGTCGCGCAGCTGGGTCCCGAAGCCGCCGCTCCCGAGAGACCGTGACAGCGCGCCGATCGAGGCGTAGCCACGGCTCTCGACCAGGATGATGGTGAGCTTCACGCGCTCCTGGATCGCGGTGACGAGCTCTCCGGGAAGCATGAGGTACGAGCCGTCACCGACCAGGACGTAGACCTCGCGCTCCGGCGCGGCGAGCTTCACCCCGATCCCGCCGGCGATCTCGTAGCCCATGCACGAGTACCCGTATTCGACGTGGTAGCCCTTGGGGTCGCGCGCGCGCCAAAGCTTATGCAGATCGCCTGGCAGCGACCCCGCCGCGCAGACGACGACGTCGGTCGGCGCGCTCGCGCGCTCGACCGCGCCGATAACCGCGCTCTGGGCCAGGAGCGGCCGGTGGTCCAGGTCGTACTGCCGCTCGACCTCGGCGTCCCACTCCTTCGTCAGTCCGGCGATCTCGGCGCGGTAGCGATCGTCCACCCGGTAGCCGATCCCGGCGAGCGCCTCCATTGCCGTGCGCGCGTCGGCCGTCACTGCGATCGCCCCCTGCTTGGCCACGTCGATCTCAGCGACGTTGATATTCACGAACCGAACGCCCTCCGCCGCGAACGCGGACTTCGAGGCGGTGGTGAAGTCCGCCCAACGCGTGCCGATCCCGATGACCAGATCGGCGTCCCGGGCGATCCGGTTCGCCGGGAGCGTGCCGGTCGACCCGAGGGCACCGAGGGCACCCGGTTGGCCATACCCCAGCGACCCTTTGCCGGCCTGGGTCTCGGCGACCGGGATCCCGGTCGCGTCGGCGAACTGCGCGAGCGCCGCGGTCGCCCCGCTGTAGATCACCCCACCGCCGGCGACGATGAGCGGTCGGCGCGAGGCGCGGATCGCGGCGACCGCGCGGCCCAGGGCGGCCGGGTCGGGCGGGCGCCGCTCGACATGCCAGATGCGCTCGGCGAGGAACTCGGCGGGATAGTCATAGGCCTCGGTCTGCACGTCCTGCGGCAGGGAGAGCGTGACCGCCCCGGTCTCGGCCGGGCTGGTGAGTACCCGCATCGCCGCGAGAGCGGCCGGGATGAGCTGCTCGGGACGGCTGATCCGATCCCAGTACTTCGACACCGCACGGAGCGCATCGTTCACCGTCAGGTCACCGCTCGATCCATCTTCGAGCTGCTGGAGCACCGGGTCCGGCACCCGCGAGGCGAACACGTCGCCCGGGAGGAGCAGGACCGGGATCCGGTTCACCGTGGCGAGCGCGGCGCCGGTCACCATGTTCGTCGCCCCCGGACCGATCGAGCTTGTGCAGGCGAACGTCGCGAGACGGTCGCGCATCCGCGCGTAGCCGACGGCGATGTGGACCATCCCCTGCTCGTTGCGCGCCGGGTGATACGGAAGGAGCTTCGCGTACTGGTCGAGCGCCTGCCCCATCCCAGCGAGATTCCCATGGCCGAAGATCCCGAAGCAGCCGGGGAAGAAGCGGGTCACGACGCCGTCCCGCTCGATGTGCTGTACGGCGAGGAACCGCACGAGCGCCTGGGCCATCGTGAGGCGCTCCGACTTCATTCCGCTCCCGCCCGCGTCATCTGCG
>JAYVCA010000214.1:0-4788 GCA_043750135.1 Chloroflexota bacterium
CGACTCCGGCGGCATCGAGCAGTACAACGGGCCGGAGTTCGAGGAGCTGGTCGACAACTTCATCTCGGTCGCTCCGAAGTCGGCGCTGCCGGTCGGCGCACACACCCACTAGACCGTTCGTGTAGACCGATCTCTTGGGCCATCGGAGCAGCCGCGTCGCACCGGCCACAGCGCTGCGACCAGTACCGCGAACACAAGCAACGGGATGAACGCGGAGTACGACTCGAGGTTGCGCCGCGCCGCGACCACCGCGAGCGCCGTCGATACCACGAGGAGCGTGACGGTACCGGTCACGATCACACCGGTCGCGAGGCGGCGCGAACGGTGGGCGACGACGCCACCACCGAGAACGAGGGGAATGACCAGGACGGTCTGGTCGTATGACCACACGTACGGTGCAGCGATGAGCGAGAGCGGAAGCCACGCCGCCAGCCAGGCGTCCCCGCGTGGATCGAACCTGAGCGCGGCGACGGCGCAGCCCCCGATGACCGCGAGCGCCAACCACGTGCCAGGCTGGCCGACGATCCCGTAGAGAGCGCTCGCGAGCGTCGTCGTCTGCGGCTCCGCGGAGAGTGCGCGCGATGGGATGTCCCGCAGCCATGCCGCTGGCCACTGGGGGAGTAGGGCGACCGAGAGCGCGGCGAGCGTGCCGCCGGCCGTGAGCGCCACGGCAATGGCGCGTCGCTGCCCGCTACGCCACGCCCAGAGGGCGAGTGCAGGCGCGGCTAACAGGAAGAGCTGCGGCTTAGCGAGCAGAGCGATCGCGGCGATCCCTGCCCGCGCTGGTCGATCACCGCGGGTCCACACGATGATCGCGGCGAGTGCCGCGCACAGCACGAAGCCCCACTGACCGAGGAGCACCGTAAGTCGTGCCGGCTGCGACGCGAAGAGGGTCATCCCGATGAGCGTGTGCGCGACCGGGTGCCCGGGCAGCGAACGGCGGAGCAACGTGCCGATCGCGAACGCTGCGGCCGCGAGGCCGCCGATGGTCCACAGAGGGAACGCGACCTCGAGCGGGACGAGGGCGAACGGGAACAGCAAGATGATCGTCCAACCGAAATAGCCGTAGTTCGGCCAGTTCACCGCAGTTGCACCCAGCTGCACGGCCGTTGCCTGCCACGTCCGGGCATCGAACGGGTCCAGGCCCAAGAGCACAGCACGCGGCCCGGCCCAGAACTTCGCGAAATCGCTCCGCCCGATCGCTTCGGCGGACCAGTCCGCGTACCCGGACGCAACGAGGATGCTCAGGCCGAAGGCGAGGCCGACGACGTACGCGAGCAGATCGAGCCGGCGCGTGCGTGCTTCACGGTCGGCGGGGCTCGGCCTCGCCGTCGCCGAGGTCATCCTCCGTCCGATCGCCGTTCGAACACGAAGAGATTGTTGAGCCCCAGCTGAAAGCGGCGGTGGCGGATGAGCTGAAAGCCTGCCGGCTCGAAGATCGCGCGCGTCTGGGCGGTCAAGAAGCCGTGATGCTCGTGAAGCGACATCCCTTCCGCGAGCCGCAGCCGTTGCAGGAGCTTCACGATGTGGTCGACCACCGGCTCCGGGACGGTCACGATGAGGCTGCCCCCGTCGCGCAGGAGCCTCGCCGCAGCCGCACCCGTTGCGGCGTAGGAGGAGGCGGGGAGATGCTCGACGACCGCGAGCATCGTGATCGCGTCGAACTTCTGGTCGGGTGCATCGGCGGGGAACAGGCCGCGGACCAGGTGCACACCCTCGCGCTGGCGCGCCGTGCCCGGTGGCGGGGCGTCGGGATCGATGCCGACCCCGCCGGCAATCCGGCCGCGCAGGAGATCGAACAACGCGCCCTCGGCGCATCCCACATCGAGCACCCGCGCTCCCGGAGGGATCCACGGTGCGGCGACGGAGATGCGCCAGCGTTGGAGGACGCGATCGAGGGCCTTCACGCGCCCGTATGATGAGGCCGTCGTGCGGCGAGCGGGCAGCGTCGTCGTGATCGCCAGCGCGATGCTTTCCGCGGTGCTCGTCCTCGGGGCGATCGGCGTGCCGGCGGCCACGTATCGCGATGGCGACTTCCTCCAGTTCTGGATCCAGCCGCAGGCCTTCTTCGAGGGCGCGAGCCCGTACGACCCGGGCTGGTGGGCGGCGATCCACGCACGCGTGGGGGCCCGGCCGCTCTTCGCCGAAGCGGTCTACCCGCCGTACGACGCGCTTGTCTTCCTGCCGCTCGCGCTCCTCCCGCTCTCCTACGCGGCCGCGTTCTGGCTCGTCACGCAGCTCGTCGCGGTCGCCGCCGTCGGTCTTGCGCTCGCTCGCCAGATTTCCGATCGCGGGGGACGGAGCGTCTTTCTCGCGGTCGTCCTGAGCTTCCAGCCGCTGTGGCTGCTCGTCGTCGGCGGCAATGTCACCGGCTTCCTTTTCGCGGCGCTCGGCGGCGCCTACCTTGCCGCCCGTTCCCGCCACATCGGCCGCTGCGGCGCACTCCTTGGGCTCCTTGCGATAAAGCCGCACCCGTTCCTGCTCCTCGCGGTCGCGGTGCTTGCTTTCGCCGAAAGCGCCCAGCGGCGCGCGCTCGCGCTCGGCGTGCTTGCCACCGCCGGACCGCTCGTCGTCCTCACTCTGTTCGCGCGGCCGTCGTGGTACGCCTCGTGGCTGCCGGCGGCGCTCGGCCTGCAGGCGGCACCGGGCAGCAATGCCACGGCTTGGACGATCGGCCGGGTCGTCGGGCTCGGACCGCAGCTCCAGCCCAGCGGACTCATCCTTGGCGCGATGGCCGTGGCTGCGGTGATCGGGGCCTTCGCCGTCTGGTCACGCCGCACGCGTCCGCAGCTCCCGCTCGCGATCGCCGCCGCGATCCCGGTCTCGCTCACGGTCGCTCCGCACGGCTGGAGCTATGACCAGCTCCTCCTTATCGTCCCGCTCGCGGTGTCCTTCGGAACCCTCGCGGTGCGTCCGCCGCCCGAGCGCCGCCGCGGCGTCGCGGCGCTCGCACTCGTGGCGGTGGCGATCCCCTGGGCGCTCTACGCGGTCGCGTTCCAACGTGGCGGCGAGGAGCTCTCGGTCGTCACCCCGCTCCTGGCATTCGCGGCCCTCTGGTACCTTCGTCCCGATCGCGACAGCCGGCACGCCATTGCATCTCCGCGAGCGCCGATACTGCGCTGATGTCGGCCATCGTCCACCGCGTGCGCCGCGCTCACCTCGGTGGCGCATTCTGGGTCCTCGTCGCGAGCACGATCGGGAACGTGCTGGCCTACGGGTACCAGGTCGTCATGGCCCGACTCCTGCTGCCGGCCGACTACGCGGTGCTCACCGCGCTCTTCGGGATCGTCATCCTCGAATCGCTCTCCGCCCAGGTCATCCAATCGGCCACCGCGCGACTGGCGGCCACGTATCACGCGCGGGGCGAGGACGCCGCGCTCAACGTGTTCGTCCGCCGCTGGGCGCGTCGGATCCTGATCGGTGCCGGTCTGCCAGCCCTCGCGGTCGTTGTGGCTTCTCCGGCGATCGCGGCGGCGCTCTCGCTTCCGGTCATCCCCGTCGCGCTTCTGGGGATCACGCTCTTCACGGCGGCGCCGCTCACCTTCACCGGCGGGCTCCTGCAGGGGCTCGCGAAGTTCAGCTGGTTCGGCTGGTACTTCATCGTCCAGGCTGCCGCCCGCCTGGTCGTTGGGGTGGGGCTGGTGTGGCTGGGCTTCGGCGTGACCGGCGCCTTCATCGGAGCCCTCGCCGCGCTCGCGGCCGGCGTGGCCGTGTCGCTCGTGCCGCTCGCGCCATTGTTCCGAGCCTCCCGCGGCGCGGTCCACGAGGCCGAGTTCGGCCAGGCCGAGACGCGCTTCTTTCTCCTCGCCTCGGTGATCATGCTCGCGTACGCCGGCCTGACGAACATGGACGCGATCCTCGAGCGCGCGCTGCTCCCGGCGGGCGATGCCGGCGCGTATGCGGCGACGATCACGATGGCCAAGGTCGTCCTGTTCGCACCCATTGCCGTCGGCTTCATCCTCCTCGAGCGCACCGCGCGGGCCCACGCCCGAGGCGAGGACACCGACCGGCCGCTCTTCGTCGCGCTTGGCTTCGTCCTGGCGACCAGCGGCGCGGTCACCATCGGCTACCTCCTGGCGCCGGCGTTCTTCACCGGCATCGTCGTCGGCGATCAGTACCCTCTCACCGCGTCGCTGGTCGGGCCGTACGCCGTTGCCGCGCTTCTGAACGCGCTGCTCTCGCTCTGGATCGCTCACTTCATCGGGCGGGGTGAGATGCGCTTCGGCCTGCTGCTCGCGCTCGCCGTGGCCGCCGAGCTGGCTCTCCTCCTCGTCGTCGGACGCGACGCTGTGACCCTCGTTCGCATCGTCCTCGGCGTCGCCATCGCGACGCAGGCCGCCGCCATCGGGACGTACGTCCGAGAGCGACGTCGCTGAACGCCTCGCGGCGGGCCGACCTCGCGTTCCTGGTCGGCGTCGGGATTGGCCTCGCGTTCATCGTCCTGCTTGGGCCGCTCGAGCGGCGCATCGCGCTCGTCCACGAGAACGACTTCTCAGGATTCTGGGCCGGCGCCCGGGGGCTCGTCATCGGCGCGGATCTATATGACAGCGGCGGCTGGCGCGACACGGTCGCGCGCCTCGGCACACAGGCCCCGGACACGCTGGTGTATGGCTACTTCCCGTGGGTCGCCGTCGCGCTCGTGCCGCTAGCCGTCCTGCCCCTCGAGCTTGCCGCCTGGGTCTGGATGATCGGCACGGTGGTCGCGGCAACGATCATCCTCCGTTCCCTCCTTCGCGCCTATCTTCCCGGACAGGCGATCCTGCACGGGGTCTTCGGCCTCGCGCTGTT
>JAYVCA010000215.1:0-3814 GCA_043750135.1 Chloroflexota bacterium
AGGTAGACCGTGGGCAGCGAGGTGTGCGGCGAGCGCACCTGCGTCGCCAGGCCGAGGTCGTGCGGATCGCACATCAGGAAGAGCGGCGCGAGCGCGTGAAGCAGGTTGCCGAGGCCGGCGAGCGCGATCTCGAGACGCTCTTTGGGCCAGCCGCGCGTTGCCGGTCGCGCGAGCGCCAGCCAGAACGCGGTGGTCTGCAGATCCTGCTCGGGCAGGAAGATCTTGCCCCAGCCGACGTTCTCGTGGGTGAACATCGTGAGCTTCTTGTAGACCGTCGCGAGCGCTGAAACGAGGACCTCACCATGTGCGAGGTGCGCCTTCTCCTCGCGCGCAGCGAACTCGGCGAGGACGCTCACCCGCACCGAGAGGCCCGCGTCGGTGTAGTAGTCGACCTTCACCTCGCGGACATAGGCCTTGGCGTTCTCCAGGTCGAGCTTCTCGACCTGGAACTGCTTGGACTCGTGGAGATAGATCGCCTGCTCGTGCACCAGCACCGGCGCGGCGAAGCGATCGACCTCGCCGATGACGCGCTGGCTGCCGTGACTCGTATCGATGATCACGACGTTGTCGTTGCTCGCCGTGCGGAGCGACATCGCTTCCGCCGGGAACGCCTGATCGGACCAGTGATAGCGCGCCTCGGCCTCGTGGAGGATGCCCTGCTCGGCGAGGTAGGCAAGCACCCCCGGGGTGTCCTCGGTGCCGAAACGCTCCGACCGCTCGAACGGCAGCTCGAACGCCGCGCACTTCAGGTGCTCGACGAGGATATGGAGGTTGTCGGGGTTGATGAGCCCGGCCTCGGGCGACCCGCCAAGGATGTACTCGGGATGCTGGACGACGTACTGGTCGGTGGGCGAGCTGGTGGCGACGAGGAACCCGACGGAGAGTCCCTCACGCCGGCCGGCGCGGCCCATCTGTTGCCAGGTGGACGCGACCGTTCCCGGATAGCCCACCAGCACGGCGGCCTCGAGCGCGCCGATGTCGATACCGAGCTCGAGCGCGTTGGTCGACACCACGCCGCGGATCGAGCCGTCGCGCAGACCGCGCTCGATCGCGCGCCTCTCGGAGGGTAGATAGCCCCCGCGGTAGCCGCGGATGAGATCGGGTGGCCACTGCGGCTGTGGAAAGCGGGCCCGCAGATAGGTGAGCAGGAGCTCGGTCTGCACCCGTGAGCGGGCGAAGGCGATCGTCTGCACGCCGGAGGCGAGGAGGGTCGCCGCGATGTCACGACCGACCAGGAGCGAGCTCTTGCGGATCCCGAGCCCCGGATTCACCACCGGCGGATCGACGAACACCAGGACCTTTTCGCCGCGCGGCGCCCCGGACCGGTCGATGAGGACGACGTCGTCCTCGATGTGGCGCCGTGCGAGCTCCTCGGGGTTCGCGATCGTGGCCGAGGTGAGGATGAAGATCGGGTGCGAGCCATAGAAGGCGCAGATCCTGCGCAGCCGGCGGAGCACGTTCGCGACGTTGCTGCCGAACACCCCCCGATACGTGTGCAGCTCGTCGAGCACGACGTAGCGGAGGTTCTCGAAGAGCTTCACCCACTTGGTGTGATGGGGGAGGATGCCGGTGTGGAGCATGTCCGGGTTGGTGATGACGACGTGTCCGGCCGAGCGCACCGCGGCTCGGGCCTGCGGCGGTGTGTCTCCGTCATAGGTGTGGGTTTTGAGCTCGATCTCCATGTCGGTCGAGAGGCGTTCGAGCTCGGCGAGCTGGTCCTGCGCGAGCGCTTTCGTCGGGAAGAGGTAGAGCGCGCGCGCAGCGGGGTCCTTCGCGACCGCGTCGAGGACCGGAAGGTCGTAGCAGAGGGTCTTCCCCGAGGCGGTCGGGGTGACGACGACGATGTTCTTCCCGGCGTGCGTCGCCTCCAGCGCCGCGGCCTGGTGCGAGTAGAGCGCGTCGATCCCGCGGCCGCGGAGCGATCGGGCGATCCGTTCATCGAGCCAAGCGGGGAACGGCGCGTACTCCGGGGCCTTCGCCGGGATCCGCTCCCAATGGGTCACCAGGTCCTGGAACTGCGGATCGTGCTCGAGTCCGTCGAGGATCTGCTCCAGGCTCGTGCGTGCAGGGAACCGAACGGGCGTTCGCATCACGTCCGAACGATATGGAACGCCTGTTCGCAGGTCAAGCCGCGGCGGGATCGCCGCCCGGAACGGCTAGCGGAGTCGGCTGGCCGCCCTGCGGCGTGCGACGACCGCGACGGCGGCGATGATGCCGACGCCGACGAGCGACGCCAGGAGCGCCTCGAACGATCCGGACCCTCCGTCCGGTGAGATGCCCGTGAGCTCTTCGAACCACTCCATCGCTTCTGCCTCCGTCTGCTCTCGCGCCGCCTGCTCGCGATACGTCCTATGGTCGCCTCGGACCACGGTATAGCGGAGGACGACATGGCACGCACGACCGAGCGCCCCACGACCGGCACCGCGGCGATCTCGTTGGATGGCTTGGAATGGCGCCAGCTCGGCGCGTTCCGCGGGGGCCGCGTCGTCGCCGTGGCCGGTGATCCCCGCGATCGCCAGACGTTCTACATGGGCTCGACCGGTGGCGGCGTGTGGAAGACGCATGACGGAGGGCTGTACTGGCGCAACGTCAGTGACGGCTACTTCCAACGCGCGTCGGTCGGCGCACTCGCGGTCGCGGCATCCGACGCCAACGTCATCTATGCGGGCATGGGCGAGGCGACGATCCGGGGCAACGTCTCACATGGGGATGGGGTCTATCGCTCGACCGATGGCGGGCGGAGCTGGAGTCATCTTGGTCTCGCCGACACGCGGCACATCGGCAAGGTGCGGGTGCACCCGACCGACCCGGACACCGTCTACGTCGCGGCGCTCGGCCACGCCCACGGGCCGAACGCCGCGCGCGGCCTGTTCCGCTCGCGCGACGGCGGGAAGACCTGGAAGAACGTGCTTTCACGCGGCGATGCCGCGGGCGCGATCGATGTGAGCATCGATCCGCAGAACCCGCGGATCCTGTTCGCGACGTTCTGGGAGGCGATCCGCAAGCCGTATCAGATGATCAGCGGGGGCCCCGGAAGCGGCCTGTTCAAGTCCACCGACGGCGGCGACACCTGGACCGATCTCTCGCGGGCGAAGGGGCTGCCGAAGGGCGTGCTGGGAAAGATCGGCGTCGCCATCTCGCCGGCGCGCGCTGACCGGGTGTGGGCGATCGTCGAGGCGAAAGACGGCGCGGTGTTCCGCAGCGATGACGGCGGACGGACCTGGGAGCGCGGCTCCGAGGACCGCGAGTTGCGCCAGCGGGCCTGGTACTACCACCACATCTATGCCGACCCGGTGGATCCGGAGACGGTCTGGGTGCTGAACGTTGACACCTGGCGCTCGAGCGACGCGGGGAAGACGTTCGGGCAGATCGCGATCCCGCACGGCGACCATCACGATCTCTGGATCGACCCGAAGGACCCGCTTCGGATGATCGAGGGGAACGACGGCGGTGCGACAGTCACGTTCAACGGCGGCGCGTCGTGGTCGTCGATCTACAACCAGCCGACGGCCGAGTACTACCACGTCATCGCCGATGACCGCCGGCCATACCGGCTCTATGCCGCACAGCAGGACAACAGCACGATCTCCGTACCATCCCGCGTTCCGTTGACCGGGATCACGATGGCCGACTGGTGGGAGATCGGTGGCGGCGAGGCCGGGCACATCGCGATCCGCTCCGACGATCCGGACATCATCTTTGCCGGAGATCACCAGGGTCTTCTCACCCGCCATGACCGGCGCACCGGCCAGTCGCGAGTGATCAACGTCTGGCCGGACGCGATGTCCGGCTGGAACGCCGGATCGGCGAAATA
>JAYVCA010000216.1:0-7434 GCA_043750135.1 Chloroflexota bacterium
GCTCGAACGGCAGACTATGACCGGAGTGCGTGCGCTTTTGGTGGCCACCGGACTCCTCGCGTCGGCGTGTTCGGCCACAGTTGCTCCCCAGATTCCACCGGCCTCGCCAACCGCAACGGCGTCAGCCGACGCGATCGCGACCCGGATCCCACCCGGGGTCGGCGCCGTCGAAATGAAGCCGCGGCTGCTGCTGACCGTCCCGTACGCGCCCCGGCTGGACGCGCTCGGCGGCTCGACCGCGCGGGTCGGTGGACTCAGCGCATCGGGCGCGACGTCGCTCGCGGTGGATGAGCGGGAACGGATCTATCTCTGGGATCAGAACCGACTCCGCATCGCGGTGTTCGAAGCCGGAACGTTCGCCCGCACGATCCCCGTCCCGTACGTGGAGCGCGATTCCCGAGCCTTGGTCGTCGAGGGCGACCGGCTCTATCTCCGCTCGTCCGGCGGCCTCGAATACGAGATCGATGCGGCGAGCGGCTCGCTGCTGCGGGCCGGCCGGAGCAGCGCATCCATCTATCCGCGACTCCGCACGGCGGACCCCCAGCGCCTTGCCTCCCAATCGCTGGTCGACGGACTTGGGTTTGGCTACGGCTACGAGGCCGACCCACCGGCCCAAAAGTACGTCCGGAAGGACTCGACCGGCCGGGCGGTGGCCTACGCGGTCGAGCCGCTCGCGCTCAAGGGGGTCGATGCCTACGCGCGGCGCGACGGCGCGCTCTACGAGCTTGCCTCCGATTTCGGCGGCGTCGGTTCGGCGTACGTGTACGCGCTGCTTCCGGCCGCGGGGTCAGCTCCCGCGTCCAACACACCGGCGGCGACGGTAGCGCCCACCGCCTTCGATCGGCCGGTGCCCGACCGCCTGACGGCCACGCTGTCTGACGCGGGCTCGATCGACCTCGATCCACCGGCGCGAACCGCGTTTTGGTGGCTCGCATCCACTGGCGAGGAGCGTTCGAATATGAGTCTCCTTCCCGGCGGACCGGTCTTCGTCGCGAGATGGAACGATGGCTCGTCGCTCGAGATCAGCGTGGACGGCGCCGTGCTCGGCGTTGCCGACAAGCGCTCCCTCACCGCCACGCGTGCCTACGAGCAGCTGGCCGTCGCCGCCCTCGCGGCCCCTGCGCGCCTCATGGCGTTGGCCGTGAGAGACGGCGCGACCATACGCATGCCCGATGTCGCGGAGGCGGAGCATCGGCTTATTGCTCCCGAGCTCGACCTGCTTCGATCGGCGCTCGCCAACGCGTTCTCCGTGTCCGAGAGCGAGCTACCCGGCGTGCTCGAAGGACCGTTCCCGCGCTACGACCTCGCCATCGGCGACACCACGGTCCGGCTGCACGGCGACCGGCACGGCTCGGTCGGACGCCTCGGGGCGTTTGCCCACGATGGCTCGCTCGCGACCTTGCTCCGGCGCCTGCTGCCGGTGCCGGTGTTCTCGATGGATGACCCTCGCTCGCTCTTTCTCGCGGATCGCGTGATGTTCGAGCAGGACGGCCTGCCATCCGCCAGTCAGGACATCTCACGGTGGAAGGCGACCATCGTCCGGACGCTCACCGGCAGAGCCTCCCTTCAGCCCGATCCGCCCAACGAGCCTGCAGCGACCCTCACGTTCTTCTTTTCTGGCGGTCGCACCGACAGCGTCCGGGTGACCACCGGCACGTACACCTACCGAGGCACGCGGCACATCCGTCCGGGGGCGCTGGGTCTGGTGTACTTGCGAGGGGTTCCCTGACTCAATACGCCGCCGCCGTTCCCATCGCGACCGATCCGGGCGAGAGCCGCGAAAAGGCTGCAAAGTCCGCTACCCGGAAGTGGCGGCCAGCACCCGTCTTGGATCGGAGACGCCCTTCAGCGTGTGCATGCCGCGATCCTCGAAGCCGATGCCCGCGCCGGCGGTCAGATCGCTGACCGTCCCGGAGACCAAGACCTCCCCCGGCCCGGCCTCGCCCGCGATCCGCGCTGCGACGTGAACGGCCAGCCCTCGAATGGCCGTGCCGTCTCGCTCGACCTCGCCCGTGTGCACTCCGGCACGGACCGCCAGGTCCAATCGGCCGGTACCGAGCTGTATCGCACGCGCGCAGCGGATCGCGCGCGCCGGGCCGTCAAAGGTGGCAAGAAAGCCGTCCCCGGCACGGTCGACCTCGGTGCCGTGATATGTCGCCAGCTCCCGACGAACCACTGCGTAGAACTGCTGGAGCGCCGCCGCCCACGCTGCATCGCCAAGCGACGCCACTCGCTCGGTCGACTTGACGATGTCCATGAACAGGATCGTGGTCAGAACGCGGTTGTCGCTCGAGTCACGGCCCTCGGCCGCGACGAAGCGCTGCATTTCGTCGGCGATCTGGTCGGTGATCTCGTGGCAAAGGTGGCCCTCACCGGGGTACTCCACCAGTCGGGCTCCGGGGATCCGAGCTGCGAGGTCACGAGCCGCGTCGATCTCGATGACCGGATCGCCGACCTTGCTCATGATCAAGGTAGGCACGCGGATCGTCGGCAAGATGTCGCGCACGTCGATGCGGCCGTTCCACCGTGCCAGGGCGATATATCCGGCCGGACTGAGGCTCGCCCGGCTATTCCGTACGAACCAGTCGCGGAAGGCCGGATCGTCTCGGATCGGCGAACCGATCCAGCGACGAAGGGACGCACTCTCGAAGTCGGGCGGAACGGCCGGTCCCGCCGCGCTGGCATCGAGCTGCCGTTCGCGTTCCGCGAACGATGGCCCCCACGGGTAATCCGGTGCGCGGACCCAGCGCGGCTTCGTGCCATACAGGATGAGCGAGTTTGTACGCTCCGGATAAGTGGCGGCGAAGAGCATTGCCATGGAGCCGCCTTCGGACATGCCGAAGATGTGTGCGCTGGTGCTCCCGGCGGCATCCATCACCGCCCGGATGTCATCGATGCGCTCCTCAAGCGTCGCGACGCCGCCAGGGCGATCCGATAGTCCGGTGCCCCGCTTGTCGAACTTGATCACCCGCGACCATGACGCAAGCTGGAGCATCAGCGGCTTGAGCGGTCCACCTTCCCAGTCAAGGTCCAGGTGCGATGCACTGCCCGGGGCCCAGACCATGTCTGGCCCTGATCCAAAGACCTGAAAGGCGATCTGGACGTCGCCGCTCCGGGCGTACTGCACGGGGGGCGGCGTCATGCTGTCGGTCATGGTTCCGGCGAGTCTATGAGTGACGTGTGGACCCGGACAGTCATCCCCTCGGGGATTGCAACGCTGGCGCGGCATCGCACTTCAACTACGCCACGACGTTCGATGCGGTGGTCTTCACTTGGAAATCCTAGGACACTTGTAAGACTTAGCCGTCCCACCTCGGGCGGCGCCGAGGGCCAACCGACGTACTTTGGACCGAGCGGCGGGGACCTATCTCCGGTGATGGAGGCACACGATGACTTTCGAGAAGACTGCGGCCGGATGCCTGGTTGCGGCGGCGCTGCTGCTGTCCGGCTGCGCGCCGTCGTCGGCGCAGCCGGCCCCGGCCACTGCGAGTGCGGGCGCACCGGTGTCGGCGACGCCGGCGCCGACCGCCGATCCGACCGCGGCTGCGACCCCCTTGTCCACCTCGACACCGATCGCGCTGCCGACAGTCGCCCAGTTGAGCGCTCCGAGCGGCACGGTGGTCTGGGTGCTGGTCGGCGACACCCGCCTGTTCCGTTCCGTCGACCGCGCGGACACCTGGCTGGAGCGCACCATTCCGGCCGGAACGACGAACCTGCGCATCTCGTTCGTCAGCGAGCGCGAAGGCTGGCTAATGAGCGGCGCTCCCGGCGGCCAATGTGCGATCGAGTCGATCAAGATCTGGCACACCACGGACGGCGCACTCACCTGGGATCCGACTGGGACCGCTGGCATCGCTCCATCGGGCTGCAGCAATGGCATCACCTTCGTGAGCCAAACGACCGGGTTCGTGGCGGTCGCGGATCAGGAGCGGTCCACCGTGTTCTACCGTACGACCGGCGGTGGCGATTCCTGGTCGGCACCGCGCGCGCTCCCCGATCCCCCCGGCCCCGTACCGACCGCGGACGTGCGCTACTCGTCCGGGCCGGTCCACGCATTCGGGTCGGTCCTGCTCGTCACGCTGGAGCGGCAAGCAACCGCGGGGGGCATGAGCTTCGTGTACCGGTCCGCCGATAACGGCGCGACCTGGACCTACCTGGCGACGATGCCGGTGGCCATCCGGCCGGCGTTCGTCACGGCGACGCGCTGGATGATCCTCCTCGCGCCCGGCCAGTCACAGGAGACCACCGACGCGGGCGCGACCTGGCATTCCGCAGCGTCGGATTACAGCCAAGCCGCGCCCTACGCGCCGCAGGTCGAGTTCGGCGATCCGCAGGTCGGCTACGCCACCGTCCGTGGTGGGATCCAGCGGACCGTCGACGGCGGCCTGCACTGGACCCACGTGGGGACTCCCGGGACATTGTGATGCCGGGGAATTGGCTCGGGATCGTGAAGTCTGACAAGCACCATGGGTGCGGGTCGCAGCCGTTTCTCCGTGCTAGGCGCGACGCCTCCTAGCGGTCAGATGCGTGGCGAAGCCGATGACGATAATCGCGAGGATAAGCGCCCCCACCAGGGGGCCGATGACTGATAGCGCGGCGACCATGTCCTCTACGTCTGGGGAGGGAGTCGCGCGCGGAGGGCCGGAGGATGACAAGAGACCGAAAAAGGCACCCTCTGACGCATCGGGTGGCCCGGCGTGACTTCCGACGCACGCGTTGGTCTCCAGTTGACCGTCGGCGCGTCGAGCGAGGTAGAGCACATGGTCCGAGCCGAGTTCTGCGCGGTAATCGATAGTTGTGAGTCCAGCGATGCCGAAGACACGGACGCTGCTTCCGACCTGACCTTTCAGCACGCGATCGACACGCAAAGTGGCTGCGCCCGCGCTTACGTCCGTGACCGCGCTCGCGCTTACCTGGGTGACGGTCCCGTACACGACCGCTTCTGCCCGGGCGGCGTTCTCCTGGATCGGCGCAGGTCCAGGGCATGACGCCGCCGCGGGCGAGGAAAACACCAGCAGAGCCATCATTACGACGATGACTGCGATCACGCGCCACATCTTTACTGGGCAGACGCTACGGCGGCCCGAAAGTTCCCGTGCACCGCCGAAGCGGGACGATTTCGTCGGTCCCGTGACCGCTCCACTGAATCAAGAGGAAGGCGACGCCGTTGTTCTCGTAGGTGCCGCTCAGTTGGTCGCTGCGGCACGCCGCAGCTTGGTTCGGCGGTCGTGTCGAGGTCGCAACCTCCCGAAGGCTCGCCGCGATGCTCCGCAATAGCCGCAGATCAGCGGCCTGATCCGAGAGCGCCATGTAGAGCTCGATCTCGGGCGCACCCGCGAGGCTGCCCTGGAGCAGGAGCGTCTGCCCCACGCCCGGGAGGATCGACCACGACCAGGTCGTTCCGTTCACATCGGCACTCCCGGTGGCGACTGGAGCGACGGTCGGTTTCACCGGAACTGCTTCGACGCGCTCGTAGAGGTAGAGCACCCGACCGTCTATGAGCCGGTAGGCGCGGTTCGCTCCAGGACCCGAGACCG
Organism: Chloroflexota bacterium; assembly: GCA_043750135.1. GTDB lineage: Bacteria > Chloroflexota > Limnocylindria > P2-11E > P2-11E > UBA4735. The sequence continues at coordinate 5,538 of JAYVCA010000216.1, forward strand.
TCGCGTTCAGTACGCAGCTGATCTCGGTGGCGGTCGGCTCCCAGAGCATCCGGCCGGCGAAGTCGATCTCCGACTGCGGACGTCCGTCGGAGCATCGCGCAATGGGCTCGGTGCGCTGGGGTAGCGTGGTCACTTGCGGAACGCCAAAGACGCCGGCCCGGACCAGGACAATCGCGGTGCCGGCGGCGACTGCCAGCACGAGTACCAGGGCTCCAAGGGCGGCGTGCTTCACGCCGGATCCAAGCACGGTGAACCGTCCCGGTGACTGCGGAATTCACAGTTCCGCCGGCAACACCGGAAGCTCACCGGACCTCGATCGCACCGTCGTACGGCGACGTGGACCAGCTTCCCGCCGCGGGAAAGACAACCTGGCCGGCGAACGTGACCGACGCGCCGGGAGTTCCGGGAGCGCGCGTGCCCAACCGGTTCGCGTGGGCCCGCACGATGGGACGCGGTTCAGAGCAGGTACGGCAGGTCACCGAAAAGTCGAAGCCGTCCGCCGGAACAGAATCTCCGGCTGCGGGCCGCACGCGGAAGACCACCATCACGATGCGCCCGACAGTCGCCGATGGGTCCGTCGCCACGACCCAATTGCCAACCAGCAATGCCTCGCGGCGGAAGGCGGTGAGCTTGCCACCGCGGCAGGTGAAGTACGCGATGCGGTCCCCCTCATCGATGTAGCCGCTCGAATCGCCGTTCGGCATTGAGGAGCCGCCCTGCGAGAGCGCAGTCGAGCCGAAGAGACCGCCGGACGATGTCGCGCTTCCGCCGTTGGCTCGGCACTCGGCCGCGGCTGGCTGGATGAGGACGAGCAGGTACGCGACCGCCCCGACCCCGATGACGGCGCCGGCCAGTGCCGCGCGAACCGCTGGTCCGGAGCGGCGGCGCGCCAGCTGACGAACCCCGAAGCCAAGGAAAAGAAGTGCGATCGGCAGGATCACCAGGCCGATGCTGAAGATGGCCAGCAGGGCGAAGACGAGCAGCCCGATCGCAATGCTGAAGCGCGCGCCCAACGCGCCTTCGCGCAGGAGCATCACGATCACAACGCCGACGGCGATCGCCAGGCCAGCGACGAACGCGAACGCGGTGGAGTACGGCGTCACGTCGATGTGCATCGTGTCGCCGGCACGCAGCACCGTGAACGCGAGGTAGAAGCCAGCCAAGAAGGCGGCACCCACTGGAATCAGCAGCGCCTGGGATCTCGAATCTTGAAGCAGCTCACGAATGCCGCGCTGCCCATCTAGATCGTCCCCGGCCGAGTCGCCCACGACGCCACCTGCGCGACGCGATTCGGCCAAGTGAACTGCCACGAGCAGCACGGCAACAAGGAGCAGCACGGCAGTCAGCAGTCCGAGGACCGGAAACAAGAAGTACCCGACAAGGAGGATGGCCGTACCCACCGTGAAGGGATCCGGCTGCCCGCTCGCGAGGATCGGCGGCGGCCGTATGGCGTACAGGAGGACCACGCCGAGGGCGACGACGATCGCCACGCTCAGAGCGACGAGCGAAAGGACCTTGAGCGCTTTCAGATCGCCTTCGATGGAGTCAACGGGTGTCCCGCGCGCTCGCCCGCGTTCCCTCGCCGCGATCCAAGGAAGACCGTGACGATGAGGATCAGAGCGGCGGCAAGGAAGCCACTCAGACGTTCGGTTGCCGCGAGCATCTCGGTCTCGGGATACCGAAGCTGGTACGCCAACCACGGAAGCGCGAGGACGGCGACCGCCAGCGCCAGGACCGCACCCGCGCGGCGGGGTCGTGCCGCACGACGCAGCAGAACGATTGCGGCGAGGAGCGCCGCGACAAGGAGCGTGGCTATCTCGAGCACCATCATCTCGTTCCGGTACAGCAGCTCGCTGTTCGGCCCGCGCAAGAAGCCAACATATTGGGGAAGCACCGC
>JAYVCA010000217.1:0-7320 GCA_043750135.1 Chloroflexota bacterium
CCGTCGCCGGCGAAGTGTTCGAGCGTCCCCTCGTATCTGAAGATCACCTCGCCCATCGCGGCGTGATAGGTGCGGAGCACCCCGAGGGCCTCCTCCGGCTCCGCGGTCTCGGAGAACGAGGTGAAGTTCCGCAGGTCCGCGAAGACGACGGTGATCTCGCGGCGATGCCCTTCGAGGAGGCTCTCACCACCCTGCGACATGACCAGCTCGGCGATCTGCGGCGACAGGAAGCGGCGGAGACGTCCGAGCCGGGCGAGCTCGTCGACCTGCTCGTTCACCCGCGTCTCCAACGTCTGGTTCCACTCGGCGAGCTCGATCTTCTGGCGTTCGATCTCGTCGTGGTAGGTCTTGACTCGAAGGAGCGATCGGACCCGGGCCAGGAGCTCAGGCTGATCGAAGGGCTTCGCGATGAAGTCGTCCGCGCCAGCCTCGATCGCCTTCACCTTTTCCGGCAGTCCGCTCGCGGTGACCATGATCACGGGCAAGAAGCTCGTTTTCGGGTCGGCGCGAAGCCGGCGGCAGACCTCGTAGCCGTCGATCCCCGGAAGCATGATGTCGAGGAGGACCAGATCGGGCTTGGAGGTCAGGGTCTTGAGCAGGGCCTCCTCTCCAGTGGCCGCGGTGACGACCTCATAGCCGTTGGGTACGAGGACCGCTTCCAGGAGCCTCAAGTTCTGGGGGATGTCGTCGACCGCGAGGATCCTGGTCATGCGGTCAACCCTTCGCCTCGAGGTGGCTGCGGACCTGATCGGGGAACGTCTTGATATCGATCGGCTTGGCGATAAAGCCGTCAAAACCGGCAGCATCGAAGCGCTCCCGGTCGCCGGACATCACCGAGGCGGTGAGCGCCACGGTCGTGATGCCCGCTGTCGCGTCGCCGGCCCGGATCCGGCGCAGCGCCTCGATCCCGTCGATCCCCGGCATCTGGATATCCATGAGGATGAGTGCCGGGAGCTGCTCCGTCGCCAGCCGGACGCCGGTCTCGCCGTCCGGCGCCTCGATCGTGCGAAAGCCGTGGAATCGCAGGACGTCGCGTGTCAGCTTGAGGTTCTTTTCGTTGTCTTCGACGATGAGAATGAGCTCGTTCGCCATCAGGATTCCTCCACCAGCGGCAGCGTGACGGTGAACGTACTGCCTTTCCCCGGTTCGCTCTCCAGGGTGAGCGTCCCGCCGTGCAGCTCGACGAAGCGTTTGGACAAGGTAAGTCCGAGGCCGGTGCCCTCGCGCGGCTGAGCGGACTGCCGCCGAGCCTGCTGGAACTCTTCGAAGATCCGCTCTCGGTCGTCCGCCGCGATCCCGATGCCGGTATCGCTGACGGCGATCCGGACGCTCCCGCCGGATCGTCCGGCCCGGACGCCGACCGACCCGCCGTCCGGAGTGAACTTCACCGCATTCGTCAGGAGATTGACGACCACCTGCTTGATCTTGCGCTCATCGGCGACGACGATATCGAGCGGGGGCTCCACCCGCAGGTCGAGCCTGATCCCGTGGCTGGTGGCCCGCTCGCGGATCAGGGTGACGGCATTTCCCAGCGCCACCACGAGCGAGAACGGCGTCGGCTGGAGCTCCATCCGGCCCGCCTCGATCTTGGAAAGATCAAGGATGTCGTTGATGAGCGAGAGCAGGTGCTTGCCGGAGCTGACGATGTCTCCCAGGTAGTCCGTCTGCTGCTCGTTCAGCTCACCGAACATCTTCTGCTGGAGGACCTCGGAGAAGCCGATGATCGCGTTGAGCGGTGTCCGCAGCTCATGAGACATGTTCGCCAGGAACTCGCTCTTGTGGCGGTTCGCGACCTCGAGCTGGGCCGACTTCTCCTGGATCTCGTTGAAGAGCCGTACGTTCTCGATCGCGATCGCGGCCTGCCGGGCGAACGATTCGACGAGCTCGATCTCTCGCTCCTCGAATGGGCGTGGCTCCAGACGCACCAGGATCACGACCCCGAGGATCTGATCGCCGCGCATGAGCGGAACGCCAAGTCCGGTCCTTGCGCCGACCTCGTTCATCCCGTATGACTCCGACACCGTCGGATCATTCCGGAGATCCGGGATATGCACGGTCTGCCGCTCGCGGAAGGCCCGGCCCATGATCGACTTTGTCTTCAGATAGGCGGCGGTCGGCGCTTCGCCGAGCCATGATGCCGTGATGGAGGACGGCCGTTGGACCGCCACCGGCCGCGAGACGCCATCCCGGTCGAATTGACGGATCCACCCGTAATCCGCGTGGCCGAGGGCAACTGACTTTTGGAGGACCATCTCGAAGACCGGCTTGAGATCGAACGCATTTTCGCTCATCGCCGCGAGCAGCTCGGCGGTGGCCGTCTGCCGCTCGAGCGCTTCCTGGGTCTCCTTGAACAGGCGGGTGTTCGCGAGCGCGATGACCGCCTGATCGGCGAAGGTCTGGACCAGCTCGATCTGCCGGTCGGAGAATGCGACCGGCTCCCGACGACGGAGCACGATCGCACCGATCGCCGTCCCATCCCGGATGAGCGGGGCGGAGAGGACCGCACGCTGGCCATCCTGCCGCAATGACGCATCCTTGCTGACCGGGTATTCGTCCGAAGCCCGAACGTCCGCGACGTGTACCAGACGCCGTTCGAGGATCGCTCGTCCGGTGACCGAGGCCGCGTCGACGGTGATGGAACCGGCCATCGCGATCGGCCCCACGTGCGCCGCGGCCGCCGCTTCGTTGCCGGTGACGATGAAGACCGAGACATCCTCAGCGCCGGCGAACCGAGCGGCGCTCGACGCGATCGCGTCCAGGACCGGCTGGACATCGGTCGGCGACCGCGAGATGACCCGGAGGATGTCTCCGATCGCGGTCTGTCGCTCGAGGGCCTCGTTCGTCTCGTTGAACAGCCGGACATTCTCGATCGCGATGAGCGCCTGATCGGCGAAGGTCTGGACGAGCGCGATCTGCTCGTCGGAGAATGGCCGCAGCTCCGACCGGCCTATTCCGATCAGCCCCACGACCTCGTCGCCCCGGAGGATCGGGACCCCGAGGGCGCTTCCCGCCTTCCCAGGTAACTGATTGCCTCGATACGAGAGCTCCGTATCCGCCGCCACGTCCGGGAGGTGGACGACGCGCCGCTCGAGGGCCGCGCGTCCGGTGATCGATCCCCGTTCCGGGTGGACCACGCTCGATCGGAACACCGCCTCGAGCTCAGGCGACGGGAACGTCCCCGCCACCACCACAAAGCCGCCATCCTGAGGCCGCCAGAAGGTGGCGTGGTCCGCGTCGCACAGTTGGGTCACCGTTTGGGTGATGGTCTCGAAGACCGGCTGCAGATCGGAGGTAGAGCGGCTGATCACCTTGAGCAGCTCCGCCGTCGCCGTCTGGCGCTCGAGCGCGCTCTTCGTTTCGTTGAACAACCGGACGTTCTCGATCGCGATCGCGGCGTGAGCGGCGAACGTCTCGAGCGCCGCGATCTCGCGATCGCTGAACGGTCGTGTATCGAATCGCCGCAGCGCGATCGCGCCGAGAGCCGTCCCACTGCGCAGCAGAGGCGCCGCGACGATCGCGTGGTAGCCGCCAGACCGTGCGTTCTCAGCGCCGGTCGGGTAGTCAAGCGCTGTTTGGAGATCCTGCACGGCGATGGTCCTGGCCTCGAGGACGCTGCGAGAGCTCACGGACGTCCCATCGTTCGGATAGCGCAGGTCCGCGGCCACGGGCACCGGCCCCCGGTGCGCGGCGAGCTGCAGCTGATCGCCGTTCGGGATCATGACGCCGGCGTCCTCGGCCCCGCAGAACCGCATCGCGTTCTCGACGATCGCCTCGAGCGTCGGCTTGATGTCGGTGGGGGATGCCGAGATGACCCGCAAGATCTCAGATACCGCGGTCTGACGCTCGAGGGCCTCCTTCGTCTCGTTGAACAGCCGCACGTTCTCCATCGCGATCGCGGCCTGGTCGGCGAATGCCTCGACGAGCCTCATCTGGCCCGCGGAGAAGGCGCCGGGCGTCGATCGCCGGAGGACGATCACGCCGACGATCCCGTCCGGCCGGAGCAGTGGGACCCCGAGCAGTGCCCGGGGACCGCCCGGTCGATTCGAGAAGGGCGGATTCACGTAGTCCGGATCGGCTTGGGAATCCGGGATCTGCACCGAGCCGCCCGCCTGCAAGACGCGACCTGCGAGCGAGCTCCGGCCTGGAGTGATCGGGTACCGGGAGTAGAAATCGGTCATCGAGGCGCGCGCCTCGTCGATGACGCCGAAGCTGGCGGCGATAGATCCCATGCCAGCTGTGATCTGGACCACGCTGCCGTTGTCGGCCCGTGACAGCTGGACCGCGTTCTTCACCACCGCGTCCAGGACGGGCTGGATATCGAATGGCGATCGGCTGATCACGCCGAGCACGTCGGTGAGCGCGGTCTGCTGGGCCAGCCCCTCCTCCGTCTCGCGGAACAAGCGCGCGTTCTCGATCGCGATCGCCGCCTGGTCGGCGAATGTGACCAGGAGCTCTTGCTCACGCCGGCTGAAGCCGCCCGGCTCTTCGCGGTTGGCCACCAGGACGGCGATCGGCGTCCCGTCGCGGAGGATCGGTACGGCCATCCGTGTTCGTGACCAGGCGGGGTTGGGTAGCGGCGGTACCGCCGTCATCGTGTCGGGGATATTGGAGATCGTGCCATCGAGAGCGGCCCGCCCCCAGACCGTTTCGGTGGTCGGCACAAGCCGCGACCCCAGATCCATCGGGATGGCGCTGGTCCCGTACTGGGCCGCGTAGATCCAGGAATCGCCCTCGCGCCGCATGAGGCGGCTGCTCGACGCGTTGCAGAGGCGGGCGGCCGCGTCGACGATCATCGCTGAGACCCGTTCAAGGTCGGCCGAGCCGGCCATGGCGCGCAGGACCGCGCTCACCGCATCGAGCTGCGCTCGCGCGTCGTCGAGCGCCGCCGGTGGACGGGCGCGTGGTCGCTTCGGCTTGGGCGCCTGAGTGGTCATTGCCAGCGCAGTATCGCGGGACCGGCGCCGGCTCGGCCAGCCCGAACCGGTACCGGACCGCCCTCTTCACCACACCGGCTGCGGCGCCTAGGCTGTGCGTCGCGGGAGGGCCGGTGGACATCTACGAGACGCTTCGTGAGCGGCTGGACTACGCGTCGTTCGTGCCGACGCCGCGGCCGGACCTCGTCCGCTCCGAGCTACGCCGCCGCGACGGCAGCCCATACACGATGCTGAAGAACCCGGCCGGGGACGGCGGGGCGGGAAGCTACCTCCGCATCGATCCGGCCGACGTCGCGCTCCTCGACCTTATGGATGGCCGGCGCTCCGTCCAGGAGGTGCTGGTGACCCACCTCGAGCGCTCCGGTGTATTCGCGCTCGAGCGGCTCAGCCGGCTCACCGCGGCCCTGCGAGCGAACGGCTTCCTGGGCGAGGCTCCGCCGCCGCTCTACGAGAAGCTGCGCGCCCGGCGGGCGCGTCGTGACCCGATCGTCCGTGCCTCGCGGCTGCTCCAACGGCTCGTCCTCTGGGATCTCGCGCACTGGTCCAACGCGCACCGGTTCGTGGACCTGGTCTACCGGTCCGGCGGAAAGCTCGCCTTCACCCGCGTGGGCGCCACGCTCCTCGTCGCCTTCAGCGTGGTGGGCCTCGTGGTCTGGATCAACGAGCTCCTCGGGTCGCGGCATCAGCTCGTCACGTTGGGCGGCTCGTACGTGATCGGGATCCTCGCCCTCGTGCTGCTCCAGGTCCTGTCGATCACCATCCACGAGGCCGGCCACGCGCTCGCGATCCGTCATTTCGGCCGGCACATCCGCCGCTGCGGGGTCGCGATGTACTACCTGTTCCCCTGTTTCTACGTGGACTCGACGGACATGAGCCTGGGGTCGCGTCGCGAGCGGGTGATCGTGTCGCTGGCCGGACCGTTCGGCGGCCTCTCCGTCGGGGCGGCCTGCGCGCTCGTCGCGGCCGCGGACCCCGGCGGGCTCGTCGGCGGGATCGCGTTCAAGGCCGCGAGCCTCTTTGTCTTCCAGTTCGTCCTGAACCTGCTCCCGATCCTCGAGCTCGACGGGTACCACGTCCTTGTCGATGCGCTCGAAGCCCCGTTCCTGCGCCAGCGGGCCCTCGGCTTCGTGCGCGGTCCGGCACTGCGCAAGCTCCGGCGGCGGCAGCGGTGGAGCCGAGAGGAGATCGGCCTCGCGATCTTCGGCGCGTCGGCGATCCTCGTCTCGCTGGCGACCCTGGTGTTCTCGATCGTGCTCTGGCAGTCCAGGGTCGCGGTCGCGGCCCAAGAGCTGCTCGCCGTCGGCCCGGTGGGACTGCTCGCCCTCGGGATCCTGGTCCTCGTGTTCGTGGGACCGCTCGCGATCGCCGTGGTGGGCCGGGTGATCGGGATCGCCCGTACCGCGGCGCGCATGGCGAACGCGCGCCGTGCCCGCGTCGTCGCCCGGGAGCTCGACGAGCGGGCGGCGCTCCTTGGCCGGGTGCGGTTCTTCGCCGGCCTCGGCCGGCCGGCCCTGAACGCGATCGCCTCACATCTGCGGATCGAGCACGCCGATCCGGGGAGCCCGATCGTCACCGTCGGGGCCCCCGGCGACCGGTTCTATCTCGTGCGCTCGGGTCGGCTCCAGACGACCGACGCCGCCGGCCGGGTCCTCGGGACGATCATCCCGGGCGAGGGCTTCGGCGAGCTGGCGCTCCTCGAAGGCGGCGTCCGGACGGCGACCGTCACCGCGCTCGAGCCGGCCGAGCTTTGGTCGCTGGGGCGGGGCCACTTCAACCGCTGGGTGAAGGAGCGGGTCGAGGTCGCCGCCCGGATCCGGGCCTATCGCGAGGAGCGGGAGTCGATGGCCCGCCTTCCGTTCTTCAAGGGGCTGTCCGGTCAGGCGCTGGAGCGGATCGCGTCGCGCCTGCGGACCGTCCGCTTCTCGGACGGAGAACACGTGTTCCAAGCGGGGGATCCGGCGGATCGCTACTACGTCGTCCGGGAGGGAGCGGCGACGGTGACGCTTCCCGACGGGACGACCGCGCGGACCCTGGGCCCCGGCGACGGCTTCGGTGAGATCGCGCTCCTCTTCGGCCGTCCCCGGACCGCAACGGTGACGGCCGCGGGTCCGCTGACCGTCGCCGCCCTCGAGCGGGCCGATTTCGCCGCCCTGGTAAAGACTTCCGGAGAAACGATGGGTGAATTCCGCACGCGGACGGGCCATTATGTCGGGGCGCACCTGGGTGCGGCGGCCGGGGGAGGCTAGGTGGACTGTTGGAGCTGCGAGCGGACGGCGCTCGGCGCGTGCCGATTCTGCGGCCGGGGGGCCTGCCGGCAGCATGCCAAGACCCATCCGTTCGTGATCGACGTCTTTCGCGGGAAGCGGCACGACACCCTCCGCGCCCT
>JAYVCA010000218.1:0-6597 GCA_043750135.1 Chloroflexota bacterium
GCTCATCGCCGACTACCGCCGGATCGTGCGGACCGAGCTCGCCCGCCACGAGGGCGGTGAGATCAAGACCGAGGGCGATTCCTTTTATGTCGTGTTCACCAACACCGGCTCCGCGGTGAGCTGCGCGGCGGCGATCCTGCGCGCGGCCGACGCCTACTCCCGCGACCATCCGGACCGGCCGATGCGGATCGGCGTCGGCATCCACGCCGGCGAGCCGGTCCCGCACGAGGGGCAGTTCGTCGGCACCGCGGTGATCGTCGCCGCCCGGCTCGCCCAGAACGCGAAGGCCGGCGAGCTGCTGGTGACCGAGGTGGTCCGGGCCCTGCTGCCGCGCAGCCAGACGCTGCCGATGAGCGAGCGCACCGGTCTCGTCCTGAAGGGCCTCGACGACCCGCCGAAGGTATTCAGCGTCGATTGGGCGACGGCGACAGCGGTACGCCGGTCGCCGGCCGCCGACGACACCGCGATCTCGGCCGCCGCGCCGGCGAGCCAACAGGTCCTCTGTCCGGTCGTCGTTGGCCGCGATCGCGAAGCGAAGCTGCTGGACGGTCACCTCGCCGAGGCCGTCGCCGGTCGTGGCCGCATGGTGCTCGTGTCCGGGGAAGCCGGCCTAGGCAAGAGCGCCCTCATGCGCCGCTTCCAGGAGCGCATCCACGAGCAAGGGGTCCGGCTCCTCATCGGTGAATGCACCGAGATCGAAGCCCGCCGGCCGTTCGGCCCGTTCATCGATGCGCTGACGACGGGGGACCTTGCGCTCCCGATGGAGCTCGAGCAGGGTGGGCCGGGGGCCCTCCCGGTCGCCGAGATCGAGCGCTATCGCGTCCATCAGGCCTTCGCCGAGCGCCTGGCCGAGGCGGCACGCGAGCGTCCGATCGTCCTGCTCATCGAGGACCTGCACTGGGGCGACGAGGCGACGTTCGAGCTGGTCCCCTACCTCGCGCGCAAGCTCAAGGACGACGCGGTCCTGCTCATCGCGACCTACCGGAGCGACGAGCTCCATCGCCTGCACCCGCTGAACCACGTGCTCGCCGAGCTCACGCGGAGCCGGCTCGCGGAGGACATCCGCCTGAAGCGATTGACCCTCGAGGAGGTCGGCGACCTCCTTTTCCCGATGCCAGGCGCCGTCGCGGTACGCCAGCTCGCCGCGCTCGACGAGCGCGCGAAGGATCTCCTCCACGAAGAACGGGTTCCCCTCGGTCCGGTCGAAGATCGCCTGACGGAACGCCGCGGTCGGCGGCTGGGTGAGGCCCAGTGACCGTCCGATGACCTGGCCCACTTCGTCCAGAGTGAGCCGGCGCAGTCGAATGTCCTCGGCCAGGCGGCCGCGGGACAGCTCGGCGAGGACATGGTTCAGCGGATGCAGTCGATGGAGCTCGTCGCTCCGATAGGTCGCGACCAGGAGGACCGGGACGTCCCTGAGCTTGCGCGCGAGATAGGGGACCAGCTCGAACGTCGCCTCGTCGCCCCAGTGGAGATCCTCGATGACGACGACGATGGGGCGATCCCGTGCGGCCTCGATGAGCCGCTCGGCGAAGGCCGCGTGCACGCGGTAGCGCTCGACTTCTGCGACCGGGAGCGCACCCGGCCCGCCCTGGTCCAGCTCCCGGGGAAGTGCCAGGTCGCCACTCGTGAGCGCATCAACGAACGGTCCAAATGGCCGGCGCGCCTCGATCTCAGTGCATTCGCCGGTGATGTGCCGCGCCCCACGTACGCGGACCTGTTCTTGGAACCGACGCATGAGCGCGCTCTTCCCCAGGCCGGCTTCGCCGGAGACAAGGATCGTGCGGCCGTGCCCGAGCATGGTCTCGGCCAGGTGGCCGTCGAGCGTCGCTGCCTCGCGATCGCGTCCGATGACGACCGGACAGAGGACCTGGTGGCTCGCCGGCGCAGCGGCCGAGATCGCCACATCCTCCGCGATCGCCGTGCGGCGCGCCGCCGGAGCGGTCGACCAGTCCACGGTGAACACCTTCGGGGGGGCGTCGAGGCCTTTGAGGGTGAGACCCGTCCGTTCGGTCATCGGGAGCGTCTGGCTGCGCGGCAGGAGCGCGCGCACGACCTCGGTCACCAGAAGCTCACCAGCCTTCGCGTTCTGCGCGAGGCGCGCCGCGACGATGACCGCCGTGCCGACGAACTGCCCTTCGTGCGCGACCGGCTCGCCGGCATGGATGCCGACGCCGATCCGCATTGGCCGGTCCGGGTGATCGCGCGAGTAGGCCTCTGCCCCGCGGAGGATCGCCGCCGCGCAGCTGACCGCCGACCCGGTGTTCGTGAACACGACATAAAAGGAGTCGCCTTCGGTCTTGATCTCGCCGCCCTCGTACTGGGCGAGCTCGGTCCTGACGATCCGGCGATAGTCGGCGATGAGCGTCGTCGCCGCGGCGTCGCCGTGACGCTCAACGAACGACGTGTATTCGCGCAGGTCGGCAAAGAGGAAGGTCCGGGTCGCCAGCACCTCCGAAGTCTGGCAGACCGCGGTGCGGCCGCCTAGCATCGTCGTCGTGAGCGTCCTCTCGCGCGAAGAGCTCCGGGCGGCGCTCGCGGCGACCCCGCCGCTGGTCGAAGGGATCGACGAGCACACCCAGCTCCAGCCCAACGGCATCGATCTACGGGTCGGCCGGGTGCAGCGGCTCACCTCGCCCGGCCTTCTGGGGGTGACGGACGCGGTCCGCGAGCCGGCCGCGCGGGAGGAGATCCAGCCCGATGCCGACGGCTGGTGGGACCTTCACCAGGGCAGCTACGTGATCCAGTACGCCGAAAAGGTGAACCTGCCGACCGACGTCATGGCCATCGGCCATCCCCGCTCCAGCCTGCTCCGCTCCGGCGTCGCGATCCACGGCGCGGTATGGGATGCCGGCTACGCCGGCCGTGGGGAAGGGCTGCTCGCGGTGATGAACCCGCGCGGCTACCGGCTGCAGCGCGGCGCGCGGGTGTTCCAGCTCGTGTTCCATCGCCTGACCGAGGCGACCGCCGAGGGCTATCGCGGCCGCTATCACGGCGAAGGTGGCTAGCCCACCGGCGATCCTCCTTCGCGATGCCGCGCTCGCCGACGGCGACAGCGACACACCACGTCTTGGGATGAGCGTCCTGCTCCGTCAGGGCCGGGTCGTGCGCATCGCACCGAACGGCGAGGTCGACGCGGGCGACGCGGAGATCGTCGACGCCGGCGGCGCGACGGTCGTCGCTGGGATGGTCGATTGCCACAGTCACCTGACGATGCCCGGAGGCAGCCACTGGATCGCGCGCGGGGACGACCCGCCGGCGGTCCTGCGCGAGGTCGCGCGGCGCAACGCCCGGCGGCTGGTGCAGGCCGGGGTGCTCTGGGCGCGCGACGTCGGCGCGCCCTCGGCCGACGGCCGCCCGGTTTCGCTCGCGGTGCGCGATGAGCTCTCCGGCCGCCCGGGTCATCCGTACATCAGCGTGGCCGGCACCTGGATCGGGAAGACTGGCTATCCGGCGCTCTGGGTCACCACCGACGGCGCCGGCCTGGTGGACGCGGCGCTTGCCCAGCTCGACCTGGGGACCGATCTGGTGAAGATCTACCTCGACGCGCCCGGGGGATCACCCGAGGCGCCGTTCACCGCGGCCGAGCTGCGCGCGGCGACCGCGGCGGTCCACGCCCGCGGCGCGAAGGTCGCCTGTCACTCCGGCTACCTCGCCGGCGCGCGCGCCGCGGCCGAGGCGGGCGTCGACTCCATCGAGCATGGGATGCAGCTTGACGATGACGTCGCGCGGCTCATGGCGAAGAACGACGTCGCGCTGGTCTCCACCCTCTCGGTCTTCGCCTCGTGGGAGACGTTCGCGCGTACGACGCAGGACGAGCGCTTCACCGGGGACGCCGGCCGGGCGCGGATGGCCGCGCGCAAGGAGGGCGCGTATGCGGCGGTCGCCGCCGCGCGGGGCGCGGGCGTGCGCATCGCGACGGGCTCCGACTTTGGCGGCGGGTCGGTCCGCGCCGGCCACCTCGCCTGGGAGGTCGAGCTGCTCGTCGCCGCCGGCCTCACACCGCGCGAGGCGTTGAACGCCGCGACGCGGGTCGGCGGCTCGGTGCTCGGGAATCCGCACGCCGGACGCATCGCCGAAGGCACGCCGGCCGATCTTCTTCTGGTCCACGGCGACCCGCTCTCCGATCCGCGCGCGCTCTGGCGGGTCTGGGCGGTGTATCAGCGCGGGGAGCGCGTCGCCTAGCGCATCCGGATCTCATAGGCGCGCACGCTGCCGCGGGTCAGCGTCGCTAGCCCGGGCAGCACCGGGCTCTTGTCGCCATCGGCCACGGCCGGGACCTTGCCGAATAGGAGCACCGCTCCGCCGCCGGGTGTGATGTTCACTTCCGGCGGGACCGTCGAGAGGGCCTCGGGCCCCGGTCCGAAGAAGAGCCTGCGGTATTCCGGCAGGTACTGCGCGAGGAACACGAATTCGAACTGCGCGAGGATGACCGTCGTGTACGGGGGGTAGTGCGCGCGGATGTAGGTCACCCGCTCCTGCAGCGAGTGGTCGTGCTCCGCGATCGCCGCGGCCGAGAACGGGGCCGAGGTGGCCACGAAGACGAGCCCATTCGCGATGATCGTCGCGGCGGCGATCCCGATGAGGACCCGTCGGCCCAGCAGGCTTGCCGGCCGTCCGGCCGCAGCGAAGAGCAGGCCGGCGAGCACGGCGAAGGCCGGCACGATCGACAAGACATATCCGCTCACGCCGATGTGGACCCCCGTATAAAAGAGGAGGGGCGGGATGATCCACAGGGCGAAGAACAGCGCGCGTGCACCCGGAGACGGACGACGCGCGACGAGCCGCGCGAGCGCGGCGACGAGCAGCACCGGGACCGCGGCGGCCAGTGCCCACCCGATGCTGTAGACGATCATCGCGATGTTGTCGGTCGCTCCAGCCACGCCGCGCGCGGATACCGAGAATGCGGCGGCGCGGCCCGACTGCACATCTACCGCGCCCAGATACGCGCCGAGCCCGCCCGCCGCGATCGCCGAGGGCACGAACCAGGCGAGGGCGCCGACCGCGGCCACGGCACCTGCGGCGATCCACTCGCGCGGGCGCGGCCAGATCATCCAGAGCCACAGCGGTGCGAGGAGCAGCAAGAGGTCCTGCCGGAATCCGGTCGCGATGCCATACGCGACAGACGCGCCCAGGCGGGCCGACGTGGTCCCGTGGCGTCCGTCCCAGAACAGCATCGCCAGAAGTGCTGAGAGCAGGCCGAGGACCGCGTACGGCATCGCGATCTCTCCGAATGACCACACCAGCGGCCCGGTCGCGTACACCCCGGCCGCGACGAGCGCGCCACTGCGTGAGCCGAAACGGCGGGCAAGGAGATAGATCAGCGCGACGGTGAGCGCCGAGGCGACGATGCTCAGCGTCACGAACGCCGCGTTCGATGAGCCGACCAATGGTCGGACTAGCGCCGCCGCGCCAACATAGAAGAGGTAACCCGGGGCCTGGGGCCGCTGATCGGCGAGGTCGGTGCCGGTGGAAAAGCCGAGATCGAGCGCGCGGGCCAGCAGGACCGAATCCCAGGTCGCGAGCTCCCGCGACATGAACGGCAGGCGGCTGAGCGCGACCGCGATCGCAAGCGACGCCGCGATCCACCGTTCGGACGATTGGGACGACCGTGCGAACGCCGACATCAGGGAAGGTCGATCTGGTGCTCGCGCGCGAAGCGCGTTGCGTCCTCATAGCCCGCGTCGGCATGGCGCATGACGCCGGTCCCCGGATCCGTGGTGAGGACCCGAAGCAGCTTCTCGCGGCCGAGCGGCGAGCCATCGGCGACGCAGACCATCCCGGCGTGGATCGAGTTCCCGATCCCGACTCCGCCGCCGTGATGGACCGAGACCCAGGTCGCGCCCGCGGCGGTGTTCACCAGGGCGTTGAGGATCGGCCAGTCGGCGATCGCGTCGCTTCCGTCGCGCATCCCCTCCGTCTCGCGGTTGGGTGAGGCGACCGACCCGGAGTCCAGGTGGTCGCGGCCGATGACGATCGGCGCCTTGAGCTCGCCGCGGCGAACGAGGTCATCGATGCGCTCCCCGAACGCCGCGCGGTCGCCGTAGCCCAGCCAGCAGACTCGTGCCGGCAGGCCCTGATACGGGACCCGGTCCGCAGCCAACCGGATCCACCGCGCGAGCGACCGATCCTCGGGAAAAAGCTCGAGCACCGCACGGTCGGTCCGGGCGATGTCCGCCGGGTCGCCCGAGAGCGCGACCCAGCGGAATGGTCCCTTGCCCGTTTCGAACAGCGGCCGGATGTATGCCGGCACGAACCCCGGGTAGGCGAATGCGTCGGCGAAACCGGCGTCCTTGGCCTCACCCCGCAGGTTATTGCCGTAGTCGAACGCGACCGCGCCGGCGCGCTGGAGCGCGACGATCGCCTCGCAGTGCCGCGCGATCGATGCGCGCGAGGCGGCGACGTACCCCTCCGGGTCGTTGATGCGGAGGATCGCCGGGTGCGGGACGTCGGGCACGTACCCATCGAGCGGGTCGTGCGCTGCGGTCTGATCGGTGACCACGTCGATCCGCGTGCCGCGGCGCACGAGCTCGGGGAACACCGCAGCGGCGTTCGCGATGACCGCGATCGAGCGCGGGGTGGCGGCCGCGAGATGGC
>JAYVCA010000219.1:0-11620 GCA_043750135.1 Chloroflexota bacterium
GACGCGGACGTAGTCGCCGTTGGCGATCTCCTTCTCTTTGGCGAGCTCAGGCGATAGCTCAAGGAAGAGCTCCGGCATGAGCTCGGCCAGCCAGGGGAGGAACCGGGTCATCGTGCCGGAGAGGTGATGTTCGGTGAGCCGGTAGGTCGTGATGACCGTCGGGAACTGCGACCCCGCGTATTCGTTGTACTTGTTGCCCGGGACGTCGTAGATCTTGGAGATCGGGTTGCGGTCCTGCTTGTAGAGGAAGTTGCGGACCGGTGATTCCCAGGGCTCGTAGTGCGTCGGGAGCGGCCCGTCGGCGGTGCCCTCGTAGGCGAAGAGCCAGCCTTTGCCGTCCTTCTTGAGCAGGAACGGATCGGATCCGGAGTGGAAGGCGACGCCGATGCCACTCGGATTGGCGGGCGTGGTCGGCGCCTTGGTGAGCGTGAAGTCGATGCCTTCGCCGGAGTCGTTCTTCCAGCTCTTCGCGGCGTCGTCCCAGTAGGTGTACTTCTTCCGGTCCGACCACGGCTTCCCGGCGGGGTCGGCCGACGCCCGGTTGTAGATCTGGTGGCGGTTCGCCGGCCAGGCCCAGCCCCAGTTGGGGCTCACCCAGCCGTCGTTCTTGCCGGCCGTCATCTCCGCCCGATTCACCAGCTGGCCGCTGACCGACTGCAGCATCCCGGTGTAGATCCAGGCACCGCACGCGGTCGAGCCGTCTGAGGCCAGGTTGGCGAAGCTGTTCAGCGGGACCTTGGTCTTGTAGTCATAGCCGTTGATCTCCTTGAAGACCTTGAACGCGGAGGGCTCGTCCTTATGGATCCAGTCCTTCACCTCATCAGGGTCTGGTTCGTAGTCAAGGGTCATGTTCTTGATCGCGGCGTAGTTCTTCGCCGTCGGATTGTTCTTCGCGTACCACGCCTTGAGCCGCTTCCCCAGGTCGTACCAGAAGAAGAGGTCGCTCCGGGCCTCCCCGGGCGGATCCGCGGCCTTGTGGTGGTACTGGATCGTCCGTTGGGTCTGGGTCATCGACCCGTCCTTTTCGGCGATATGCGCCGCCGGAAGGAAGAAGACCTCGGTCTTGATCGCCTTGATCTCGTCATCGGTGAGGCCGGCCTGTTTGCGCCAGAAGACCGCGGACTCGGTCTCGTAGAAGTCGTTCACCACCAGCCATTCCAGATTCGCCATCGCCTTGCGCTGGAAGCCGGCGTTGAGGCTCGTGGCCGGGTTCTGGCCGGTGAGGATCATGCCCTTGATCTTCCCCTGGCTCATCTCGACGAAGACCGGGAAGTGGCTGTGGTCGCCGGTGATCTTAGGCAGGGTGTCGTACAGGTAGTCGTTGTCCGCGGTGGCCGCATCCCCGAACCAGGCTTTGAGCTGACTCACGATGTAGGCCGGAGTGTTCGACCAGAACGAGGTCGGCTGGGTCTCGGTGAGGATGTAGTCGAGGAGGGTGTCGTGCTTCTTCCCGGCCTCGGGCACCGGCAGGTAGCCGGGATGGATGTTGTAGAGACTCGCGATGTCGGTCGAGCCCTGGATAGTCGCGTGTCCGCGGAGAGCCATGATCCCGCCACCCGGCCGTCCGATGTTCCCGAGCAGGAGCTGCACGATGCCGGCGGTGCGGATGAGCTGGACGCCGGTGGTGTGCTGGGTCCACCCGACGGCGTAGACGAACGCCGTCGTCTTGTCGCGGCCGGAGTTGCTGGTGATGATCTCGGCCACTTTGAGGAAGAGCTCTTTCGGGGTGCCGCAGATCCGCTCGACCATCTCCGGCGTGTAGCGGGAGTAATGGCGCTTGAGGATCTGGAACACGGTGTTCTTGTCTTGAAGGGTCTTGTCCTGGAGCGGTACGCCGGGGAGGCGGTTCGCGATGAGGGCCGCGAAGTTCGCGCCCTTGACCGAGCTCCCCCGAGTCGCGCCGGTCGCCGGCTTTTCCGCGGCGGACTCCTGGCCTTCCTTGCCCTCGCCCGCGTTCGTCGGCGGCTCGGGCAGTCGCTCCGGAGCCTTCGTCGTTTGGTACTGCCAGGTCGTGCGGTCGTAGGCCCGGGTCGCCGGGTTGTAGCCGGAGAAGAAGCCGTCGTTCTCGTCGGTGTCCTTGAATCCGCCGTTGATCAGGGTGGCGGCATTGGTGAAGTTGACCATGTACTCCTCGAAGTACTTCTTGTTGGTCAGGATGTAATTGACCAATCCGCCGAGGAACGCGATGTCGGTACCCGACCGCATCGGAACGTAGAGGTCGCACATCGCGCTGGTGCGCGTGAAGCGCGGATCGACGTGCACCAGCGTCGCGCCGCGGGCCTTTGCCTTCATCGGCCACTTGAAGCCGACAGGGTGGCACTCGGCCATGTTCGAGCCCATGAACACGATGGCGTCGCTGTGCTGCAGGTCCATCTGGAAAGTGGTGCTACCGCCGCGTCCGAAACTGACCCCCAGACCGGGGACCGTCGCGGAGTGTCATATCCGGGCTTGGTTCTCGATCCGAACGACACCCATCATCCGCATGACCTTGCAGATGAGGTAGTTCTCCTCATTGTCGTTCGTGGCCCCGCCCAGGGCGAAGATGCCGGTCGACTGGTTGATGAGCTTCCCGTTCGCGTCCTTCTCCACGAAGGTCGCGTCGCGGGTCTTGGCCACCAGCTCGGTGATGCGCTCCATCGCCTTGTCGCGGGTCCAGGTCTCCTTGTCCCAGTCGGTCGCGCCCGGAGCCCGGTGCAGCGCCGTCTTGACGCGGAGCGGGTTCACCGCGAGCTGGTAGGTCGCCGAGCCCTTCGGGCAGAGGCTCCCGGTGGAGATCGGGCTATCCGGATTGCCCTCGATGTTCACCAGGTTCGTCCGGCCGTTCTCGATCTTCGAGCTGATCATCGTGCCACAGCCGACCGCGCAATACGGGCAGATGCCGGCGGTCTGCCGGGTCCCCTCGAGCTTGCGGCGGGCGGCCCGTTGGCTGGCGAACGCGAGATCGAAGCCGAGGCCGCCGAGCTCGGCCGCGGCGATCCCCGCAGTGCCTATCCCGGTGAGCTTCAGGAACTGACGACGGGTCGTGTCCACTGCCATGTGCACTGCCTCCGCGATCAGTGGTGGGTACGGCGCGTGCCGATGATACGTCTGGTCCCGACAGATGGACGCCTCATTCCGCGCCGCGGAAAGCGCTGTCAAGGGTGAGGGCCCGTGCGATGGCCACCAGCGATTCCCGAGTGTTGAGGTCGGGATCGTCGAGGACTCGTTCGAAGAGAGCGGCGATGACCACCCCGACCGCCGGCCCGGGCGGGATGCCGAGCTCGGCCATCACGTCCGTCCCGTCGATCGCGAGATCGCGGGGGGAGAACGCCGTCGAGCGGTGGATCTCGTCCTGGACCCGGGTCCAGAGGTCCTCGAGGGCGTACATCCGGGGCGAGCGCGCACCGCTGCCGATGTTGTCGGCGCGGCGAAGCTCGAAGAGGTCGGGGATGTTCTCCAGGCCGACCTTTCGCACGAAGCGGCGGACGGCCGACCCGCTCCACTCGGTCTGGTACCAGAACATGTGGTGGCGGATGAGGTGGGTGACCTTCGCGATGGTGTCCTTTGGGTACTTCCAGCGCCGCAGGATCGCTCTGGTGATCGCTTCCCCGACGAACTCATGCTGGTGGAAATGGCCGTCGGCGAAGGTGTCCGGCTTTCCCACGTCGTGAAAAAGACCGGCCATCCGGAGCACGAGGTCCGCGTCGACCGGGGTCGCGTCGACGGTGATGAGCGAGTGCTCGAAGACGTCCTGGGCCACCGCCTTGTCCTGAGGGATCGTCTTGCAGATCTCGAGCTCAGGGCACAGCACCGCCAGCAGCCCGAGGTCCGAAAGCATTCGGACCCCCACGGACGGGCGCTCGGCGGCCAGCATCTTCGAGAGCTCCTGCTGGATCCGCTCACCTGACAGGCCGGCCGCCAGCCCGGCGTGCTCGCCGATGGCCGCGGCGGTCGCCGGCTCGATGTCCATCCGCAGGGTCGTGGCGAAGCGCACCGCCCGGAGCATCCGCAGGGCGTCCTCGCGGAAGCGCTCGGCGGGGACCCCGACGGCGCGCACGACCCGGCGGCCGAGGTCGGCCTGCCCATTGAACGGGTCGACGAGCTCCCCGCCCTCCGATCCTTGCGGTCCGGGCCGCCAGGCCATCGCATTCATCGTGAAGTCGCGTCGCGCGAGATCCTCGTGGAGCGATTCGGTGAAAGAGACGGTCTCCGGGCGGCGGTGGTCGGCGTAATCCGCCTCGATGCGGTAGGTCGTCACTTCGATCTCGTGCCTTCCGCTGGAGACGACGACCGTGCCGAAGCGGTTCGTGTATAGCGACCGCCTGAATTGGCGCTGGATCTCCTCCGGTTTCGCGCTCGTGGCGATGTCCCAGTCCTGGGGGTCGGTCCCTCGCAGCGCGTCGCGCACGCAGCCGCCGACGACGAAGGCCTCGTAGCCGGCACCGATGAGCGCGTCGATGACGCGGGTGACGTCCGGCGGGACCGCCAGGGCGAGGGGAGTGGACACCGGCGAAGTCTAGAGAGGCGCCGTCGCACCGCGTGCGCCGGATCGCGAGCTCACATGCCGAGGTACGCGCGCTGGACGTCGGGCGAGTTGAGCAGCTCTTTGCCGGTGCCCTGTTTCACGATCGACCCGGTCTCGAGCACGTACGCGCGGTGCGCGACCTCGAGCGCCTTCGTCGCGTTCTGCTCGACGAGCAGGACCGGGATCCCCTGGCCGTTGATCTCGACGATGATCTTGAAGATCGTTTCCACCAGGATCGGCGCGAGGCCGAGCGAAGGCTCGTCGAGGAGCAGCATCTTTGGCCGAGCCATGAGCGCGCGGCCGATCGCGAGCATCTGCTGCTCGCCACCGGAGAGCGTCCCGGCAAGCTGCGAGGAACGCTCCTTGAGGCGCGGGAAGAGGTCGTACACCCGGGCGAGGTCGTCGTTGATGCCCGCAGTGTCCTTTCGCGTGTACGCGCCCATCCGAAGATTGTCGAGCACCTGCATCCGGGGAAAGAGCCGGCGGCCCTCGGGAGACTGGCAGATGCCAAGCTTCACGATCTCGTGGGCCGGCGTGGCGCTGATGGTCTTCCCGCCGAAGGTGATCGATCCGCGGGGGGGATGGCTCAAGCCGGAGATCGTGCGCAGCGTCGTCGTCTTTCCGGCGCCATTGCTGCCGATGAGCGCGACGACCTCGCCCTGCTCGACGGTGAGGCTCACGTTGCGGAGCGCCTGCACCCGGCCGTAGAAGGCGTCGACGCCGGAGAGCTCCAGCAGTGCCACGCTCAGGCGCTCTTTCCGAGGTAGGCCTCGATGACCCGCTCGTTCCGGCGGACCTCGTCGGGGGCGCCTTCGGCGATCTTCTCGCCGTGGTCGAGCACGACGATCCGGCGCGAGATCCCCATGACCACCTTCATGTCGTGCTCGATGAGGAACACCGTGATCCCGTCGGCGATGATCTTCTCGACCAGACGCATGAGCTCGACCTTCTCCTGTGGCGTGAAGCCGGCGGCTGGCTCATCGAGGAGCAGGAGCCGCGGCCGCGTCGCAAGCGCGCGCGCGATCTCGAGCCGGCGCTGGGACCCGTACGGCAAGTTGCGCGCGTAGCTCTCGGCGTACTTCTCGATCCCGACGAACCGGAGGAGCTCCATTGCCCGGTCGGTGATCGCCCGCTCTTCCGCGCGCTCGCGCGGCGTCTTGAACAACGAATCCCAGAGCTTGCTGTGCGTACGGCAGTGCTGGCCGACGCGGACGTTGTCCAGCGCGCTCATGTACTCGAACAGCCGGATGTTCTGGAACGTCCGGGCGATGCCGAGCGCCGCCGCCTGATGCGGCTTCGCGCCGGCGATATCCGTCCCGTCGAAGATGACCTGTCCAGAAGTCGGCGGGAAGATCCCGGTGATCGAGTTGAACAACGTGGTCTTACCCGCACCGTTCGGTCCGATGAGCGCGAACACCTGACCGCGCTCCACGTCGAACGACACGTCGTCGACCGCGACGAGGCCGCCAAACCGTTTCGTCGCGTGATCGACGCGCAGGATGACGTTGTCCGGCACAACGCTCATGTTCCGGTCTCCGCGTTCACGTCCTCGATCGTGGTGTCTTCGTGGACGCCCTTGGTCAGCTCCTGCTCTCGGGCCCGGCTTGGGATCAGGCCCTGCGGCCGCAAGAGCATCGTCAGGACGAGGATGAGGCCGAAGATCAAGAACTTCAGGCGCTGCACCTCCTGGCCGATGCCCGGCCAGTCACCGTCCTGAGCGATGAGCGACCCGAAGCCGAGCGACTCGGCCCAGCTCTCCACGAGCGGCGGCAGCTCTGCCAGGAAGCGGAAGATCACGAGGTAGATGAGCAGGCCGCCAGCGATCACACCCGGGATATTGCCCATGCCGCCGAGGACGACCATCACCAGGATCGTGATCGAAACGGAGAAGCCGAAATTCTCCGGGCTCACGAGAGACAGCTTCGCGCCGTAGAAGGCGCCGGCGAATCCGCTGAACGCCGCGCCGATGGCGAAGGCCATGAGCTTCAGACGGACAGTGTTCACGCCCATCGCCGCCGCGGCGACCTCGTCCTCGCGGACCGCCATCCAGGCGCGCCCGATCCTCGAGCGCCGGAGGTTGTTCACCAGGACGATGCAGGCGCCCAGGAGCAGCACCATGATCACGTAGAACCCCATCGGGTTGATGATCTTGAAGTCCGGGATGAAGGCGAACGGGTCACCGGACCAGGGCCCCTGTACCCAGAACGGGAGGGAGGGCTTGTCGAGCGCCGAGATCCCGTTCACCCCGCTCGTCCATTCGGATAAGTTCTTGAAGACCCGCGGGACGATCTCGCCGAACCCGAGCGTGACGATCGCGAGGTAGTCGCCGCGGAGGCGCAGCGTCGGTGCGCCGAGCACGAGGCCGAACCCTGCGGCGACGAACATCGCGATGAGCAGGACGATCCAGAACGGGAGGTGGATCGCCGTTCCAAGAGGCGTGGTGAGGAGCTGGTTCGAGGCGAAGAACGCGTAGGTGTACGCCCCGATGGCGAAGAACGCGGCATAGCCGAGATCGAGAAGACCGGCAAAGCCGACCACGACGTTCAGGCCGATCGCGAGCAGCACGTACACCCCGGCGTCGGCCATGAAGCTGATGAGGAAGTCGCCCTGGCCACCACTCGAGACCTGGGCCCAGATCGGGTACGTGACGGCGAAGATCGCCAAGATCGCGTACACGAGCGGGTTCGGATCCCGTCGCGGATCGGTGTGCCAGATCCGCCCGATCGCGCGGATCACTTCTCCGGTACTCGCATGCCCATGATCCCGGTCGGTCGGAAGACAAGCACGAGGATGAGGATCGCGAAGATGAGGACCTGGGTCCAGGCCGAGTCTCCGTAGCCGTCGGAGAGCGATTGGATCATCCCGATCACCAGGCCCCCGATCGCCGCCCCCTGGATGTTCCCGATGCCCCCGAAGACCGCCGCGGTGAATGCGACGAGACCGGCGCTGAACCCGAGATCGAAGCTCACGTTGTTGAAGTAGAGGCCGTAGATCATTCCGCCCGCGCCCGCGAGCACCGCACCGATGAAGAAGGTCGCGGCGATCGTGCGGTTGATGTCGATCCCCATGAGACCGGCCGCATCGCGGTCCTGCGCGGTCGCGCGCATCGCCTTCCCGAGCTTCGAGCGCTCGACGAACAGGCTCAGCGAGATCATCAGGACGAGGGCGATGACGACCACCGCGATGTCCTTGTACGCGATCGTCGCGCCGCCGGCACCAAGAGAGATCGTGTCCGACGGCAGGACGCTCGGGTAGTGAAGATTGAATGGCCCCCGCCAGAGGAACATGATCCCCTCGAGCACGAACGACATCCCGATCGCGGTGATGAGCGGCGCGAGCCGTGGCGCGTGCCGGAGCGGCCGGTAGGCGACCCGCTCGATGGTGACGTTCACCACACCGCAGATGAGCATCGAGATGACGAAGATCGCCAACAGCGGCAGGATGATGCCTGGACCGCCGGGCCCCCCTTCAACGAGACCGAAGACCGGCAGCAACGTCAGCGAGATGAAGCCGCCAAGGGTGAACACGTCGCCATGAGCGAAATTGATCAGCTCGACGATCCCGTAGACCATCGTGTATCCGAGCGCGATGAGGGCGTAGATCGATCCGTCGGCCAAGCCGTAGACCACGATCTGGATGAAATAGGCCGGTCCGAGGGCGACCACCTTGGTCGCCAGGATGACGCCCGCGATCGCGATGAGCACGAACAGCGCGCCGTTCATGATCCGGCCGCGCGATCCGGCGAAGAGGCTCGCCCGGGCGCTGCGAACAGACGCGATCACTCCGTGCCTTCCTCCGCTATGCAAAGAGGGAGGGGGCGATCTCGCCCCCTCCCTCGGTCACCGTCGCTACTGGACGCTGAACTGCTTGACGAAGGCCCAGTCGAGTGGGGTACCCGTCGTCTTGTAGAAGGCCATCGTCGCCGAGGTCGGGTCACCGTTCTTGTCGAACGCGTACGTGCCGACCGTGCCCTTAAGGCCCTTGGTCGCCTGGACCGCGTCGACGACCTGCTGACGGCTCGGGACCTTCCCGCCGTTCGCGTCGATCGCGCGCTTGATCGAATCCACGAGGATGAGAGCGCAGTCGTATGACGGGAAGGTGTACGCGCCGATGTCGTCTTTCTTGGTGAACTTCGCCTTGAACGCGTCGACCGTGGCCTTCGCATCCGGGTTCTGGCTCGCCTCACCGGCGGCGTTGGTGAAGTACATGTTCGCGGCATTGTCGCCGGCGTCCTTGATGCACTGGGTGTCACCGATGCCGTCCGGGCCGGTGAACGGGACATCGAGGATGCCCTTCATCTGGCTGCGGACGATGCAGCCCTTGGTCGCCGAGGTCGCGCCGGCGTAGATCGCTTCGGCTCCGGCGGCCTTCGCCGCGTTGATGAAGGCCTTGAAGTCGCTGGTCGCCTTCATGTCGAAGTCCTGGCGGTTCGTGACCTTGCCGCCCTTCTCCACGAGGCGCTTGGCGAAGTTGTCCGCGACGCCCTTGCCGAAGGTCTCGTTGTCCGAGAAGATCGCGACGTTCTTCAGCTTGAGGGTGTTCAGGATGAAGTCGGCCATCGCCGGGCCCTGGACGGTGTCCGGGGCGGCGATCCGGAAGTAGTTGTTCTTCCCGGTCGGACGGAGTGCGGCCGGCTGCGGGTTGCAGTACGGGAAGGTCTGGGTCAGGCACTCATTGGTGTTCGAGGGGCTCATCATCGCGAGGGCCCCCTGGTTCGCGATCGGGATCTCCGCGCGGGCGACGTTCGAGTTGAACGGCCCGACCATCGCGAGCACC
Source organism: Chloroflexota bacterium (assembly GCA_043750135.1). Classification (GTDB taxonomy): domain Bacteria; phylum Chloroflexota; class Limnocylindria; order P2-11E; family P2-11E; genus UBA4735. Next base: position 9,281 of record JAYVCA010000219.1, read on the forward strand.
TTGGGGTTCGACAGCATCTGCTGGACGTTCTGCGCGCCCTTTTGCGGGTCGTGCACGCCGTTGACCGCGTCATCGAAGGGCAGGAAGGTGATCTTGATGCCCTTGTACTCCGCGGTCTGCGACACGGCGAAGGCCGCGCCGTTCTGGGCCGGCAGGCCGCTCGACGCGTCCGCGCCGGACGTCGGCAGGTCGCTCGCGATGATGATCTCGCCGCCGGACGCTGCGGCGGTCGTGGCCGCGCCCGAGCTCGCCGCCGGTGCCGGGGTGCCACTGCCACCACAGGCCGACGCGACGAGCGTGATAGCCATCAAGGCGGAGATCAGGGTCAGCCAGCGTTTGCGCATAGTTCCTCCCTCGCGTTGGGTGCGCCGGTGCCGGCCTCCCCATCCCGGGCCCGTTGGGCCTGTGAACGGCGAGCGTACGGGCACCACCTAGGCTCGTCAACGAAATGACCGTCCAGTTGATCCGCGGCGCTCACGTCCGGGAGGCCTGTCCGATGGCCTTCGCGATCGCGGCCGTCGCGGATGGTTTCGCCGCGCTTTCCGCCGGCCGGGCCACCGTCCCGCTGCGGTCCCGGGTCGGCCTGGCGGACGGTGCCGTGGGCCTGACCATGCCGGCCGGCCTGGAGGGCTCCCCCTATTACGCCGTGAAGCTGGTGACCGTGGTCCCGGCGAACCCGAGCCGCGGCCGGCCCCTGATCATGTCCGTTCTCCTTCTATCCGACTCCGCCACCGGGGAGACGCTCGCGCTCATCGACGGGGAGTCCCTCACCGCGCTTCGGACCGGCGCCGCGGGCGGAGTCGCCGCCCGTGCCCTTGCCCGGCCGGAGTCCACCGTCGTCGCCCTGTTCGGCGCCGGCGTCCAGGCCCGCGAGCAGCTCCTCGCTCTCGCCGCCGTCCGTCCCATCGCCCTCGTCCGGGTGGTCACCCGGTCGCCTGAGCACGCCGCGGAACTCCTCCGTTGGGCGATCGAGCGTCCCGAGCTCGCCGCGGTGCGGCTGGAAGCGCGGACTGCTGAGGCGGCGGTCGCCGGTGCCGAGATCGTGGTGACGGCGACGTCGAGCCCGACGCCGGTGTTCGCCGGGGCGGCGCTCGAGCCCGGGGTCCACGTCACCGCCGTCGGCGCGTTCACGCCGGGCACCCGTGAGCTCGATGCGGCGACGATCCGCGGCGCGACGGTCTTCGTAGACCATCGTCACGGGGCGCTCGCCGAGGCGGGCGAGCTTGCCGGGCTACGGCCGCAGGACGTCCGCGAGATCGGCGAGGTCCTCGCGGGTCTGACGCCGGGGCGGACCGGCATGAAGGAGCGGACCGTGTTCAAGAGCGTCGGGAACGCCATCCAGGACCTCGTTGTCGCGAGCGCGGTCTACGATCGGGCGCGCCAGCTTGGGCTCGGCGAGGAGGTCACCTTCCCCTGAGGCTGCTCTTTGGGAACCGGATCCGGATCGCGGCCACCGCGGTCGTCGTCAGCTGCATCGTCGCGGTGGGCTGGTACTTGGGGTCGCCGGTGTTCATCCGAACGACCGCCGACGAAGCGCTTCCAGGCGCCGCCGCGGTAACGGTCGCGACGGGCGCGCCCGCGCGGATCCCCGGGAACGCAACCGTCGCTCCGGCACCCGTTGCGACCGCGGCCGTGCCTGCGACGATCGCATCCGGCCAGCTCAACTTTGTCGACCCCGCGCACAACGGGAAGGGCGCGGTGCTCATCCTCCGGGCCGGGAGCGATCTCTTCGTGCGCTTCGATCAGGTCGCGATCACGAACGCGCCGGACGTGCACGTCTACCTGTCGCCCGACACCGGTGGGAAGTGGAGCGAGTCCACGAGCCTCTATCTCGGACCGCTCAAGGCGACGAATGGCTCCTTCAACTACCCGGTGCCCGCCGGTACCGACGTCGCGAAGTACAGGAGCGTCGTCATCTGGTGTCGTCAGTTCTCGGTCTTGGTGACCTGGGCGGACCTCGGCGCCCCGTGACGGCACCGCGGCGGGCGTCTCGCGCTGTCACGGCGACGGCGCCGCGCCGCGCCGGTGCGAAGGCGCCGCCCAAGCCGGCTGCGCCCACCGAGCGCTCCCGCGCGCGCCGCATCCTCGCCCGGCTCGAAAGAGTGCATCCCGACTGGGGACCGACGCTGGAGTTCGCCGATCCGCTGCAGCTCCTGGTCGCGACGATCCTCGCGGCACAGGCCCGCGACGAACGGATCAACGAGGTGACCCGCACCGTCATCTTCCCGAAATACCGCACGGCGGCCGATTACGTCGCGGTCGACATCGCGGTACTTGAGCGCGAGCTGCGTCCGACCGGATTCTTTCGGATGAAGGCGAAAGCGGTGAAGGCCACGGCGC
>JAYVCA010000220.1:0-4195 GCA_043750135.1 Chloroflexota bacterium
GCGAACCGGCGGGTGCGCTCAAGGGCATGCCAGGCGCGCCGGTGGGTCTCCTCCCCGATCCAGACGCGGTAGTTCGCGTCGATCCAGGAGCCACTATGCAGCGTCGGCAGGTCGACGGTCGCCGGGTGGGCGTCGAGAAAGTCGGACACTCGCACCGTTTCGAACCGCTCATCCGACTGGAGCGTTCCGTAGAGATAGCGAAGGAAATCGTTCCCGTTGTTCGGGTACGCCTCCCAGGCGTTCTCGCCATCGAGGATGATCGACGCAAGGTACGGGCCACCGTCATCGGGGAGCCGCTCGCGCGCGCGCTCGAGCTTCCAGATGAGGTCGCCGACCGCGTCGTGCGGCGTCATCGTGCCGTAGGCGAAGCCGATGCGATCGGAGATCTCGCGGTCGCGAAAGATCGCGGTCGTCCCGTTGGGCATCCGGTACGGGCGGTAGAGCAGCGCCGGCTCGACGAGCGAGCCGATCTCATCGCGGGCGAAGACGACACCCGCAGACCGCGCGAGGACGCCCTCGTCCGACGCGAACCACTCCAGATGCGCCGCGGCGATGGCGTCGGTGACCTCGGGCGACACCGCGCCCTCCGACGGCCAGACCCCCCGGGGCTTCACCCCGAAGCCGCGAACGTGGGACACGACCGCCTCCTCGAGTTGGTACAGCGCGTCGTCAGGAAAGGCGAACGGTGGATCCGGCAGTTGCACGCCGGGATCGCTCCGGAGCGCCGACGCGGAGTCGATGAGCAGCGGGAGGATCGGGTGGTAGTAGGGCGTGGTGAGGATCTCGATCCGTCCTTCGCGCTCGAGGCTGCGGTAGAGATGCGGCACCCCCGAGGCCATGAAGCGCTGGCGGCCGATGACGTACCGCACGTCCTCACGGGTGTAGCGCGCGGCGCGCGAGCGAAGCTCGCGAAGGCGGGCATCACGGTGGATATCGTCCGGGTCGATCCAGGCGAGGTTGAACCACAACGCCAGGTCCACGAAGTAGTCGTCGGAAAGCAGCTCGGGCCGGTCCTTGGCGACCATCGCGAGCTGGAGCAGGCGCCGGTACTCGTCGTGGCGGTGGATGACGTTGCCGTGATTGATCGAGAAGAAGCGGGCGAGCACGTGATCACGCTCCTCGCCGGTCAGCGAGCCCTCGACGGTCCGCATCGTGAGGCGGGTGTCCTCGTCGTCCGCTCCCCGCGCGTAGTCGTCGAGCTGATCGCGCAACGACGGCACCATCGTGAAGTTGAGCTTCACGCCGGGAAACTCGTGGAGCAGCCGGGCCATGTGGAGGTAGTCCTTCGAGGCATGGAGCCGGACCCAGGGCAGAACGAATTCGCTCGTCTGCGGATGCTTGTAGTACGGCTGATGCATGTGCCAGATGATCGCGACGGCGAGCTTGCCGTTCATTGCTGCGCCGCCGCCTCCGCGAGGCGGCCGGTCACGAAGGCCGGGTCCAGGGTGACGAGGAGCCACGCCGCGCGTGGGCCGTTCGGTTTCCCGATGAACGCAAGATAGAGGGCGGCGAACGCGTCGCGGCTCACCTTGCCTTCCGCGGTGACCAGACCGACCTCCTTCGCGATCTCATAGAGCCGCTCCTGCATCGCCTCAGCGTCGAGGATCCGGCCGATCTCGTCCTTGGCCCGGCCGAGGAAGGCCCGCTGCGCGGCGGTGAGAGCCGCGGCGGCGTCGGGGAGCGTGGTCGCGACCGAGTAGCGCGCCTCGTCCGGCGCCCAGCGCTCGAGCCAGACGTGCGCGAGGGCGATCCGCGCGTCGAGATCGGCGTTCTCGGTGGCGGTCAGCGCGGCACCCTTCAGCGTCGCGGCCTCGCGCACCGGATCGATGCTCGGGATCTGGATCCAGCTCGCGACGACCGAAAAGCGCACGACGAAGCCGGCCGGGCCGGCGTCCGCGGAGATCTGCGAAAGCTTCCAGACCTTTCCGAGGTCGCTCTCCGGATCGGCGGCATACGCGTCGGCGCAGCGGTCGTACTCGTCCAGGAGCCGAGGCAGGCTGTTGCCCGCCGGATCGAACTCGATCGCGCGCTTGGGGTGGGTGCGCAGCATGAGGAAGCGGACGAGCTCGCCGGGATAGAGCCCCACAAGCTCGACCGCCGACGCCCCGACGCCCTTCGAGGTCGACATCTTCTTCCCGCCGAGCGTGAGGAACTCGTGCATCAGCCCCGCCGGTGGCTCCTTGCGCCAGATCGCGCGATAGAGCTCGTTCGCGCGATCGCGCGAGCCACCCTCGGTGAGCAGATCCTTGCCGCCCTCCTCATACGTCACCGAGAAGTAGTCCCACATCGCGCACCACTGGAGATTCCAGGGCAGCTTGGCGTTGCCGTGGAACGGGACGATGCGCCCGCTGTGGCCGCAGCCCTCGGCCCAGGCCACGTAGTCCTGGCGGCACTGGTAGGCCACGGTCGTCCCGTCGAAGTCGGTCGCGTGCGTCGTGCCGATCCGGCCGCAACGCTCGCAGACCACCCAGACCGGCAGCCAGCCGGCCTCCTTTTGGACATTCGACACCTTCGCGTAGATCTCGCGGACGGTGTCGGCATGACGGAGGACGAGATCGATCTCGTGATCGAGCTTCCCATCGCCGTAGAGGTCGCGCAGCCAGTGCAGCTCATCGGGCCGAATGCCGATCCGCTCGAACGTCGTGAGGAAGCGATCCGCGTGATAGCGCGCGAAGTCGCTTGCGATCGTCGGATCGGGCGACGGGATGCGGGCGAACGGCTTGCCCATGTGCTCGGTCATTCCGACCTGCTGCCGCATCGACTGGCTGTCCATTGGATCGAGGTCGTCGATCGTGAAGACGTAGCGGACCGCCAGGCCGTTGTCGCGGAAGGCGCGGGCGAGCGCGTCGGTGATGATCGGTCCGCGCAGCCCGGAGATGGGCACCGGTCCGGACGGCGTCTTCGAGTCGCGGATGACCTGGGGAACGTCGCGCGCGAGCGAACGAGCGACCGCGTCCGCCCAGAAGAGCTCGCGGTCGGTAGCGGTGCCGGTCATCGCTGCAACGTACCGGAGCGGCTAGCGGACCGCGAGGATCTTCAGCTCCACCTCGCCACGGGGGACCGCCGCCTTCACCAGGTCACCCTTGCGGTGACCCATGAGCGCCTTACCGACCGGCGATTCATTGCTGATCCGCCCTTCGGCTGGCGCGGCCTCGGCGGAGCCGACGATGACGTACTGCTGCTTGTCCCCGTCGGACTCGATCGTGACGTGGCTGCCGATGTCCACGGTGTCGTGGTGGGCGGTCTCGTCGATGATCTCGGCGTTCTTCACCATCTGCTCGATCGTCTGGATCCGGCCCTCGAGGAAGGCCTGCTCGTTCTTCGCCGTCTCGAGCTCGGAGTTCTCCGAATAGTCGCCGAACTGCATGGCCGCGTGGATCCGGTCGGCGACCTCTTGCCGCTTGACCGTGCGCAGCTCCTCGAGCTCGACCTCGAGCTTCTTCAATCCGTCGGCGGAGATCGGGACCGGCTTGTCAGGGTTCATTCCGTGCCCTCCGATACTTGCGTCGCGGCTCCAAAAAAAGCACTGAAGGCCTCACGTTGGCCCTCAGCGCCGTCGCCGCGTACGGTGGATGTGTGCGCAGATTGTACACGCCCAGCGGCCGTCTCCTGCCCTGGTACCGCCGCACCGCGCGACCGCTCCCCTGGCGGCAGACGGCTGATCCGTACGCGATCCTGCTGTCGGAAATGATGGCCCAGCAGACCCAGATCGCCCGGGTCCTCCCGGCGTACACCCGTTTTCTGCGCCGCTTCCCCACCCTGATCCTCCTCGCCGAGGCGAGCCTGGGGGACGTGCTGCGCGAATGGTCAGGCCTCGGGTACAACCGGCGGGCGCGCGACCTCCACCGTATCGCGCGGGCCCACCCCGGGGGCCTGCCGCGTACGGTCGAGGGGCTCGACGCGCTCCCCGGTGTTGGCGCGTACACCGCCGGCGCGGTCGCCTGCTTCGCATACGGCCAGCGCGTCGCGTTCGCCGACACGAACATCCGGAGGGTGCTTGGCCGGGTGTTCCTCGGCCGCGTCGCGACCGAACGGGAAGCCGTCGCGCTCGATCTCGCCCACCTGCCCGCGCGCGCGGTCGCCACCTGGCATCAGGCCTTGATGGACCTCGGTGCGACGATCTGCACCACCCGGGCGCCGCGCTGCGACCGTTGCCCGCTCCGATCACACTGCGCCGCGACGCCGGTGGCGCCCG
>JAYVCA010000221.1:0-3528 GCA_043750135.1 Chloroflexota bacterium
ACCCGCGCCCAGTCCCCGTGCACCCAGATCCCCGGCAGGCGTGACCAGTACGTCTCGAGGTAGCGCTCCGGATCGCGCCAGAAGCCCCGGGTCATGCCCGGCCAGGGTTGCCGGATGACGAGCTCGCCGACCGTGCCGCGTACTCCGCGGCCGGTATCGTCCACGACATCGACATCCATCCCGGGACAGGGGCCGCGGAATGAGCCCGGCTCGATATCGCTCCAGGTCGTGCAGCCCAGGATCCCGCCAGAGATCTCGGTGCCGCCGGAGTAATTGATGATCGGGCAGCGGCCTTCCCCGACATTCCGGAAATACCACCACCAGGGGTCCGGGTTCCAGGGCTCGCCGGTGCTGCCGAGGACGCGGAGGCTCGAGCGATCGTGCGCGGTCACCGGCGCAAGGCCGGCGCGCATCAGGCCGCGGATCGCGGTCGGCGAGATGCCGAGATGGGTGACCCGGTGCCGCTCGACCATCGTCCAGATCCGCGACGCATCCGGAAAGTCGGGGGTGCCGTCGTAGGTGACGATCGTCGCGCCAAGCATGAGCGCGCCGGCGATGAGCCAGGGACCCATCATCCAGCCGATATCGGTGAACCAGAACATGACATCGCCGGCCTGCAGGTCGAAGCAGTGGGCCATGTCCTGCGCGGCCTTCACCGGAAACCCGCCGTGAACGTGCAGCGCGCCCTTCGGCCGGCCGGTCGTGCCCGAGGTGTAGATGATCATGAACGGGTCCTCGGCCGCGGTATCGGCCCATGGCCCATCGTCCGCGCCCCGGCGCATGACCGCGTCCCAGGTGACATCGCGGTCCCGCGTCGGATACGCGCGGCCCAGACGCTCAGCGACGATGACCGTGCGCACCGATGGCGCGCCGTCGGCGGCGGCATCGGCGGTCTCCTTCATCGGCACGACCGCGCCGCGGCGGTGGAACCCATCGGCGCAGATGAGCACCGAGGCCTCGCAATCGCGGAGCCGGCCGGCGATCGCCTCGGCGCCGTACCCGGAGAAGATCGGCGTGTAGATCGCGCCGATCGCGCCGCAGGCGAGGACCGCGACGACGCATTCGACTCCGAGCGGGAGGAAGACGCCGACGCGGTCCCCCACCGCGACGCCGGTCGCCCGCAGACCCGCGGCGAACCGCGTGACGTCCGCGCGAAGCTCCCCGAACGTGCGCCGCTCGACCGACCCATCCTCGCGCTCGGCGATCAACGCGAGGGCCTCCGGGTCGCGATCGGTACGGAGCGCGGTCTCGACATAGTTCATTCGGCCCCCGGTCCACCAGGTCGTCCACGGGACCCCGCGAGACGTGTCCAGCGCGCGCTCATACGGCTTCGACCAGACCAGGCCGAGATCGGCGTCGACCGCGCGCCAGAATCGCTCGAGGTCGTCGGTCGCCCAGGCGAGGAGCGCCGGGTAGTCGGGAATGCCCTGCGTCGCGGCGAACCGGCGCAGTCGGCTTCGCTCGCGATAGGCCTCGTTCGGGGTCCACGCCGGGCTCACGCCGGAATGCTATCTATCCTCAGGCAATGCCGACGAAGAAGGCCGCTGCGCCACCGCCGAAGAAGACCGTCACCACGGCCGTCGCAGCGCGTCGCGCCACGCGGCGCGGGCCGGCCGGACCGCGCGGGCCGGAGCCCGGCGAGAGCGCGATCGGTCTCGACCATTCAGACGTCGCGGGCCTCGAGGCGCGCATCCGCGCCGCCGGGGGATCGGCGCTCGCCGCCTATCGGGATCCCTACGCCGGGTCACCGCTCATCCTCGCCAGCCTGCCGCTCCGGGCGATCGAGCCGACACCGTTCCAGCGCGACCTCTCGCGCATCCATGCCGACCGCCTGTCCGCCGCGATCGGCGCCGTCGGCATCTTCCTCGATCCGGTCATCGCCGTCCCGACGAAGGACGGTTTCTCGTCTCCCAACGGACGGCATCGCCTGGCGGCGGCGAAGAAGCTCGGTCTCCGCAGCGTGACCGCCCTTGTCGTCGCCGATCCCGCGCTTGCGTATCGCATCCTCCCGCTGAACACGGAGAAGGCGCATAACCTACGGGACCGCAGTCTGGAGGTCGTCCGGATGGCCCGCAGCATCGCGAAGGAGCAGCCACGGTCTCGCGAGCGCGACCACGCCACGTCATTCGAGACGCCGTTGCTCCTGACGCTCGGTGCGGCCTATGAGGAACGTTCGCGGTTCGCCGGATCGTCGTATCAGCCGATGCTCAGACGGGTCGATGTGTTCCTCGAGGGCACCCTGCCGGCATCGCTGCGACAGCGGGATCAGTGGGCGCGTCGGCTGCTCGACATCGATGACCGGATCACCGCGCACATCGCGGTGCTCCAGAGCATCGGCTTCAAAAGCCCGTACCTGCGCACCCTCATCGTCGCGCGCTGCAATCCGGTGCGCTGGATCCCGCAACAGAAGGGCGCGCCGCCGCCGATGACGATGGCCGAGGCGCTCACCCGCATGGCCGCGGCGGCACGAAAGTTCGAGCCACGGTCGGTCCGCGCCGGCGATCTCGCGCTCGTGGCCGCGGTGGCTGCGGACGAGGGCTAGACACTAGAGACCCGGCACGTAGTCCAGAGCCACCGCGGCCACCAGGATCGCGACCGCCGCCAGCACGATGACCACGAACGGCACGATATAGAACAGCGCGGCGGCGATAAGGAGCACGCCCAGCGCGGGACCGCGAGCGAGGCCGTAGTGCGCCTGGATCCCCCGCCAGGCGATGACCCCGAGCAGGACGAGCGACGCCGTCCCGATCAGCTGTGCCACCTGCGGGCCCACGCCGCGGCCGCTCCCGAGGATCGCGCCCGCCAGGTCGGCCGGCAGCCGGGTGACCGCGACGGCGTAGCCGAGGAGCACGAGCATCGGCCGGTACGGCCGGTGACGTCCCCGCAGGCGAGCGGCGGCGTGGATCGCGGTCGAGCCGAGAAGCCAGTAGAACGCCGGCGCGACGGCGGTCAGGAGAATGATCGCGTCCCACGACCGCACGGCAAGATACAGCACGACCGCGGTCCGCTCCCGACCGAGCGCCTCGAGGAGCGCGGTCACCGCGCTGCTGCGTTGGTCGCCGTACAGGATCGCGTCGATCGGTACGTCAGCGGCGAAGCGAAGCGCGTTCGCCGCCGCGACCGCCGTCGCGACGCCGACCAGGACGGTCGCGGTGCGCAGCCGACCGGTGACCAGGACCGCCGCCGCGCCCACCCGCGGCGACCGCGCGAGCTGCGCAAGCTGCAGGGGGAGGCTCAGCGGAAGCTCGCCGCGAGCGCCGCCGCGAGCGCCCGGTCGGTGCCGATGTCGATCGCCATTCGCTGCTCGCGCGGGAGCGACGGGGGATCGGCATCGTGGAGCGACGCGGGCACCGGCGCGCCGAGCATGATGAGGTACTCGATCGACCAGGCCCGGCGGACCGCGTCCTCGTCATAGCCGCCTCCGCCCATCGCGATCCACGGAAGTCCGAAGCCACGGAACGTCGAGACCGCCGCCGCGCGCGCATGCGTCGAGACCAGCAGATGCGTGAGCGGGTCGTTGAAATGCGA
>JAYVCA010000222.1:0-7270 GCA_043750135.1 Chloroflexota bacterium
GCCCGCGAGGTGAAACTAGGACGGCTCGGCATCTGCGCGAGGATGATAGCGGGGTCGATCAAGACGGAATGCTTTCGACAGCACCTCGCTTAGAGAGACCACAATCCCGCCGCCAGACCCGCTCGCAAGTCACTCTGACGGCAGAATTGACGGCGACATCGGCGCACATCGGCGAACGCCAGGGCACCTCGTCTGACTAGAATGCCCTCGGAATTGCCCTCGGCGCACGTGAGCGGATTGCTGCGAACCTGTCGAGGGGATTTCGTAAACCGCAGGTCAAGGGTTCGAGCCCCTTCGTCGGCTCCGTATTCGCTAAGGAAATCGAGACTCCGTGCGACACCCCAGGACTGGTTGCAGCCAACGTGCAGCCAATCTCGTGTGGCACAGGCCGGCCGAACAGGACCGGCTTCGCTAGCATCCGGTCATGGCGAAGTCGGCCGGGGTCGAACGCTGGTTCGCGTCGACGAAGCCGTCGTCCGAGGCCGCTCTGCGACGCGTGCGCGACATCATCCTTGGCGCGGACCTCAGCATGCGCGAGCGGATCCAGTACGGCATCACGTTCTCGTCGACCAAGAGCGGCGACTTCGCCGCGTTCGTCCGGTACCGCGACCCGGCGTGAACCTCAGGCTCATGCGCGGCAGACGCCTGCACGGGCGCTACCCGCACCTTGAGGGGGCGACGGTGAAGCGCATGCGCATCGCCGACGGGACGGAGGCGAGCGCGCGGGCATCGGAGCTGAGGTCGATGGTCAAGGAATGGTGCGCGCTGGGCGACGCCGCAAAGGCGAAGGCCACCGCGAAGCGAGCGGCTACTTCCAGACGAGCCTAGACGCAAGGCCAAGCGTCCTTAAATGCGATCCTCGTGCGGAGTCGGCGCGCCGTCGTAAACCGCAGGTCAAGGGTTCGAGCCCCTTCGTCGGCTCCGTATTCGCTAAGGAAGTCGCGAGTCTGCGCGTAAGGCGACGACTGGATGCAGCCAATGTGCAGCCAATCTTTCGGCATCGTCTTACCGGAGGCACCCATGTTGGCCACTCGTGTCGGCCGCGTCAGTCTCAGTCCATCGGGCTTCGCCGCCCCGTGACGCGCCGAGACTAGCGGTGTAGCCCTGACTGGTCCGCGTCGTCGGAAGGACGAGCTCCGGCGATGGATGGCGGCAAGCCCGCTTTGCGAGAAGTCGCAGCGAGTGAAGCAGATCAGGAGCCGAGGATTTTCCTTCGCCGCAGACCCAGCGGAATCGCAACGGCGCGCGGCGGCCAACGGGAGCGTGAGGTAGCGCCTCGTACGTTCTCGCTCGCCCTTACCGGCACCGATCTCGATGGCCGTGCCGATACGCGGACCCGGCCCTACGCCAGCTCGCGCGCGTACCGGAGGTCGCCATCGCAGAGGCCTCCGGTACGTCCGTTGTTATTACGGGGACGCGTCCACGTCCGTGGAGAACGCCTTCCCGTCCGCCGTGACGAAGAAGGCGAGGAACTTCGCGGGCGTCGTGCCCTTGTTGAACATCTGGACCGGGGCGTCCGCCTCGATCGTGACGCCTTCACCCTTCTTCAATGTCCGCACGGCCGCGCCCTGGACGTGGAGCTCGACGCTGCCGTCAAGAGCGAGGATCGTCTCGCGCCCGCCGTGCTTGTGCGCTGCGGTGCGGCCGTTGGGCTGCACGGTCACCGCGCGCAGGCCCAGGCTGTACGCACCATCGGCGAGCGGGGCCAGATCCGCGCTCGCGAACACCTCTTTTTGCCCGGGGAACGTCGCCGGGGCGGTCCGGGCCGTATTCGGACGGATGCTGATGAAGTACCAGAGGTTCGGGGTCGTCCCCGGATTGCTGTGAGTGTGGGCCGTGTCAGCGGGAACGAATACGGCCTCGGTCGGCTTGAGGTCTTTCGTCGCGCCCCCGACGGTCTCGACCTTCGTCGCTCCCTCGAGGCCGTATACGAAGCCGGCGATGTGAGCATGCGCGAGCGTCGCGGCCGCAGGCTGCGGAATCTCAAGGTACTGGACGTACAGCGTCCCCTTCGGCAGCGCAGCGATCTTCCCGTCGCCCAGGTTGGCGGTCGCCGCCCCGTCGGCCTTCGCGGTCGCCAGGGCGGCGGCGGTGCTCGTGGCCGTCGCGCTCGGCGCTGCGGTACCCCCACCACATCCGACGATCACGAGCGTCGCCGCTGCGAGAAATCCAATGAAGCGTGCCTGTCTCATGGAAACCTCCTCATCGCGCGTACCGACGCGCGGATGGTACCTGCAGGAAGGCCGACTGAATACGGGTGAAGCACGGTTACCTCAGACCCGAGACTCGCGGGGCAGAGGCCGGGCGGACGATGTCGCGCACGACGTCGAGCAGGTCCGTGGGCACCGAGTCGAGGTCGATCTCGTCGGTCGTTCTCCGGGGATCGGGCATACGACAGCTGGCGGCCCAAGGTGACAGCCAGTGACGGGCTGATTCGTTGACGACATGCGACGTGGCCGGCTCGTTTGCCGTCAACTTCGCCCGCGGTGCACGGGCGGACCGATCCGACAGACGCCGCTCAGTGCCCGCGCTCCTCGAGGTCTTAGGCGAGCGCTGTTTCCAGGTCCCTTCCTCGATCGGCTTGCCGCTCGCTTTCCAGGCGTTGATCCCGCCATCCATGGATGCCACCGGCTGCGCGCGCCGCCAGGGTTTTAGACGATGCCGAGCAGACGCAGAAGGACGAAGATGACGACCAGGGTGAGGATGAGACCAATGATCCCTGATGGACCGCGCATCGGCGAGCTCCTTTCAGACGCCACGTTCCGTGGCAGGATCCAACTCACGCATCTTGCATGCCAGCGGGAGTTCGCTCGCTACCGATAGACGCCGTTGTGCCCGAGGCTGAGTCGGCCTGGCTGCGGGAAGAACGTGAGGCCGTGTGGCGCGCTTTCCACCGCGATGCTCTTGATGACCTGGCCGCTCGTGGTGTCGATGACGACGACGCTCGAGCCGGACCGATGGCCGGTCCACAGCTGTCTTCCGTCCGCGGAGAGCGTGAGCATGTCCGGGCTACCGCCAACGACCCAGTTCGCAACGATCCGCCGGGACTCGAGATCGATGACCGAGATCGTGCCGGCGAGGCGGTTGCTCACGTACAGCGAGCGGGTGTCCCTGCTGATCGCCATCCCGTGCGCGCCCCGGCCGGTCTGAAGGAAGCCGACCTCCGTCATCGCGACCGGGTCGACGATCGAGACCCCGTGGCGTGCCTGGTTCGTGACGTAGAAGACGGTGCCGTCCGGGGCGAGCTTCACGTCGATCGGGAGGCCACCGACCTCAAGGTTGCCGACGAGCGCCATGACGTTCGTGTCGACCTTGACCACGCGCCCACTGAACTCCGTCGTCGCGAGGAGGTATGAGCCGTCCGCGCTCATGTCCAGGTGATCGATCCCCGACCAGGGGATGCTCACGCTCTTCAGCAGCTTCCAGCTCCCCGGGTCGTAAAAGTCGAGGCGATTGAGGTCCTCGGCCACCACGATGGCCTTCGTCCCGTCGAGCGTGAAGTACAGGTTGTACGGCAACGGCACGCTGATCGACCGGAGCACCTTGCCGGTCCGGGCATCGATCTCGGTGAGGCCGCTGTCGTTCACGTACAGCTTGCTCAGGTCCCAGGACGGGGTGATGTGCTGCGGGTACGGACCGACCTTGATCCGTCCCACGACGGCGAGCGTCGCCGGGTCGATCACGGTCACGCTGCCGGCTCTCTCGTTCGGGACATAGACCCGCGGCGCGATGTCCGCAACGGCGGGAGCGAATCCGGCCGTCGTCGCCGCGTAGACGTTGCCAGTCGGGACCAGGTCCGGGACCGCCGGAGTGTCGTTGAGGGCCGCTCCTTTCGGTGCAGCGGGAGCGAGGCCTGGTGGCGGCTCGGCGTAGGCGGGACCGTCGTCCGGCTGACGGATCGCGCCGCACTGCGCGAGCACGAGCAGCGAAGCGGCGGCCAGGCCGGCGATGCGGAGTCGGAGTGCCACCGCCGTAATACTATCTGTGAATGATGGTGCAGATGTGGAACTGACCGCCGACCGCTGCGAGGTCGAGTGCCTCCACCCGGAGCACGTCGGACCCCTGCTCGGCAAGGTCGTGTCTGGGATCGAGGCTGATGATCTCGCCGCGATCTTCGAGCTCCTCGCCGATCCGACCCGTGCGCGCCTGTTGCACGCGCTCTCGCTTTCGGACGAGCTGTGCGTCTGCGATATGGCCCTGCTCCTCGGGCGCAGTGAGTCGGCGCTCTCGCATCAGCTCCGCCTGCTGCGCGACCGTCGGGTGGTGAGCCGGCGCAAGGCCGGGCGGATCGTCTACTACCGCCTCGCCGACGATCACATCCGCCATGTCCTGGCCGACGGCCTGCGCCACGCCCAGGAGACGACCCCGCGGACCCAGCGCGCCGCCGGCTGATGACGCACACGCACAGCGCCGCGGGGGCGCACCGCGGCCGGTTGCTCATCGTTCTCGGGATCTCTAGCACGATCTTCGTCACCGAGGTCGTCGTCGGCCTGACCGCGAACAGTCTCGCCCTGCTGGCCGACGCGGGGCACGTGCTGGCCGACATCGTCGGCACCGCGCTCGCCCTGGTCGCGATCTGGCTCGCCGCCCGACCCGCGACGCGGGAGCGGAGCTTCGGCTTCTACCGCTTCGAGATCCTCGCCGCGGTGGTCAATGCGCTCATCCTGTTCGCGATCGCGGGCTATGTCCTGTTCGCGGCCTGGCGGCGGCTGTTCGAGTCGCCCGATGTTTCGACCGGTCCGATGCTCATCGTCGCGGCCGGGGCCTTGGTCGCCAACGGGGCCGCCGTCGGGCTGCTGCGCGCCGGCCAGAAGGACAGCCTGAACCTCCGCGGGGCCTACCTCGAAGTGCTCAACGACGCCTTCGGTGCGGCTGCGGTGCTGGTCGCCGGTCTGCTCATCCGCTTTGCCGGGTTCCTGCAGGCAGACGCGATCGCCTCCGGGCTCATCGGCCTGCTCATCCTGCCGCGGACCTGGGGCCTGCTGCGGGAAGCGATCGACGTGCTCCTCGAGGCGACCCCGAAGAACGTGGATATGACGAAGGTCCGGGCGCACATTCTGGAAACGCCGGGGGTACGCGATGTCCACGATCTCCACGCCTGGACGATCACCAGCGGGCTGAACGTCCTCTCCGCGCACGTCATCGTGGACGAGGGGGCGAAGAACGCCGAGGTCCTCGACGGGCTCTGTCGCTGCCTGGCGACCCAGTTCGACATCGAGCACTCTACCTTCCAGCTGGAGACGAGAGACCGGCAACCGCTTGAAGAAAAGGCGCATCGATGACCGAACTCGCGCTTCCGACAGAGCGCTCGTCGCTCCTGACGCGGGGACTGCGACTCGAGTACCTGACGGTGGGATGGAACCTCGTGGAGGGCGTGATCGCGATCAGCGCCGCGCTCGCCGCAGGAAGCGTTGCGCTCCTCGGGTTCGGGATCGACAGCTTCGTGGAGAGCACCTCCGGGGGCATCCTCATCTGGCGGCTGCTCGCGGAACGCGGAACGACCGACCTCGAGCGGATCGAGACCGTCGAGCGGCGGGCCCAGAAGCTCGTGGCCGTCTCGCTCTTCGGACTCGCCGCGTTCCTCCTGTTCGACTCGGTCAAGACGCTCGCCCTGCAGGAGCGTCCGGAGCCGAGCGCGGTCGGGATCGCGGTCACCGGCCTTTCGATCGGGGTGATGTGGTGGCTCGCCCGCGCCAAGCGCCGCACGGCGATCGCGCTCGGGAGCCGGGCGATGGAGGCGGATGCGTTCCAGACGACCGCGTGTTGGTGGCTGTCGATCATCGTGCTGGCTGGGATCGGCGTGAACGCGCTCACCGGGTGGTGGTGGGCCGACCCGGTGGCGGCACTGGTGATGACCGTCTTCCTGGTGCGCGAAGGCCGTGAGGCGTGGAGAGGCGAGGATTGCTGCGAGGTCTGACCGCGCGTACCGTCGGATGCCGTGCTCACGCAGGCCAGCGCAGAATGGCTTGATGGCTTACTTCCTCTCCCGCCGACAGTTGCTGGGCCTCAGTGCTGGCGCACTGCTCGCGGCGTGTGCGCCGCAAGCGGCATCCCGGGGAGGGGACGGACTGGTCGCGCTGTACGCCGATCCGCGGAAGAACGAGTGGCCGGAACAGTTCCTCCAGCTTCCGGCGGAGACGCAGGCGATGTACCGCTACGCCGTCGCGAACGAGGCGACCCTCAAGTGGTTCCCGTGCTACTGCGGCTGCGGCGCGGCGGGTCATCGATCGAACTTCGACTGCTACGTCCGCGAGATGCTCCCCGACGGGCGGGTGCGGCTCGACACGATGAGCTTCGGCTGAGACATCTGCACCGGGATCACGCGTGACGTGATCGACCTCACGGGCCAGGGAGTGGGCCTGCGGGCGATCCGCCGAACGGTCGACGAGAAATGGAGCGGCCGTGGGCCAGGGACGCCAACGCCCCTGCCACCCGGATAGACCCGTGGCTGGCGGAGTTGGTCGTTACCGTTGGCTTGGTCCCTGTCGTCTTCGGCGCGTCGCGTTCAGGTCGGGCCTGGCGTAACACCATTCGCGGTCGGGAATACATCGGGATATCGATGTGGCACAAGGTGCGTCGATGTCCGCTTCAGTTCGGGCGGCGAACCTGCAGCCAAGTTGCAGCCAAGTGGAGAGGACGACGCCACACAAGACCGCACGAGACCGCACGATCGAACGCGTGAAACGCCAGTGAATTCGCCGAATTGAGCGTGCGAAATGCTCCGCTCAGCTGGTAGAGCGGCGGTTTCGTAAACCGCAGGTCAAGGGTTCAGGCCCCGTCGTCGGCTCCGTATTTTGTAAGGAACTCGCGGTTCTGCGCGAAAGGTGGCGGCTGGTTGCAGCCAATCTGCAGCTACTTCGTCAGGCGCGCGACGACGACGAAGCGTGGGTCGCTCGCGTTCGGGCCCGTGGAAGTCTGGAGGGTGAGGCGCTCGTCCGCGGTCCTGCCGACGAAGCGCAGGTCGGAGGGCGCCACCCGCGGGTGGATCTCGATGACGACATAGTGGAGCACGTCCCCGGACGGTCCGACCACATCGACCTTATCGCCGAGTTGTGCGTCCCAGAGCCGGAGGAACAGCCCGGCTCGTGCGTGGGCGTAGATATAGGCGTTCCCGGGCGTCGCCCCCGGGACCGCGCCCGAGGGCAAGAGGAACGCCGCGCCGTTCGGCGTTGCCTGCGCGCCCACGTCCCGCGCCTCGTCGCCGAGACGGAGCGGGAGGTCGATGCCGAGCCGAGGGATGCGCAGTCGCGTGCCGTCCACGAGCGTCGCG
>JAYVCA010000223.1:0-5588 GCA_043750135.1 Chloroflexota bacterium
GCCGGCACCGTCGAGCTGGCGAGCCTGGTGCTGCTGGACTCCGCCAAGCTTCAAGAAGAGTTCGCCCAGCGGCACGACCGGTTCGCCCGAAAGCATCCGGATCGCGCCGCGACCGAGGACGCCGACGAGGAGGCCACCCTCGCCGCCGCGATGAAGCTCGATCCCGAGGCTGCGCTCCAGGCGCAGGCGGCGCCCACCGTGACCGACCTGCAGGCGCCGCTGTACACGACCAGCGATGCCAACGCGGCGATCGCGCTGTTCAAGGGCGTCGAATACGAGAAGGAGATCCAGGTCGCGCCGGGGATCCACGCGACGTTCCTCGACGCCGGCCACATCCTCGGCTCGGCGATCATCCGCGTGCGGGTGAGCGAGGGGAGCGACGAGCGGATCATCGTGTTCAGCGGCGACCTCGGCCGGCCGGATACTCCGATCATCCGGGACCCCACACCGGTGGCCGACGCCGACTATCTCCTCATCGAGTCGACCTACGGTGGCCGCGAGCACGAGCCCGCCGCGGAAGCGATCCGGCTGCTGGGTGAAGCGGTCCGCGAGACGGCCGCGGCCAAAGGGGTGCTCCTCATCCCGTCATTCGCGATCGGCCGGACCCAGGAGGTCGTGTTCGAGCTCGACCGGCTCCTCGCGGCGCAGCAGATCCCACATATCCCGATGTATCTCGACTCGCCGATGGCCCAGAAGGCGACCGAAATCTACCGCCGCTATCCGAGCTACTACGACGCCGAGACGAGCGCGCTCATCGCGGCCAAGGATCCACCGCTCGATTACCCGGGAGCGACGGTGACCGCGAGCGGCAAGGAATCAGCGGCCATCAACCAGGCGCCACGACCGTTCCTGGTCATCGCGTCGAACGGGATGATCACCGGCGGGCGCATCGTGCAGCACGTAAAGGAGCTCATCGGGGACCCGGGGATGACGCTGTTGTTCGTCGGCTATCAGGGTCAGGGGACCCTCGGCGCGCAGCTGCAGGCCGGGGCCACGAAAGTGAGGATCGACGGTCAGGAGCTAGATGTCCGCTGCCGGGTCCGCTCGATCGACGGATTCTCGGCGCACGCCGACGAGCCGGAGCTCCTCGCCTGGCTCGGGAACTTCACCACGAAGCCGAAGACGGTGTTCATCGTCCACGGCGAGCCTACGGCCCAGGCCGCCCTCGAGGGGAAGATCACGGCACTTGGGTTCGGAACGAAGATCCCGCACTGGCGGGAGACCGTCGAGCTGGCCTAGCTCCGGGCTGTCAGGCCGCGGGCGGGAACGCCTTCCCCAGGTCGATCGCGTGCTCGTGCGAATGCCGCGCCTGATACGCGGCCAGCCACCCCGCGGTGACCGGCCCACGCTCGGCATGCACACCTGGCCGCTCCGCCGCGCCGGGGCGTCCGAGCAGCTGAACGATCCGCGCGTGCGCCGCCTGCAGCGTGCGTGAGAGCGCCATCGGGTCGGCGTTGGTGTGATCGGCCGCGGCATCGGCCGCGTCCTGATCCCACCCGAGGATGGTCGGCCGCTCTTCCTCGATGCAGCGCCGAACACGCTCGGCGAACACCTCGGCGCTCGCGGCGAGGTGCCCAATGACCTGCTTCGCGTTCCATTCCCCGAAGCGGGTGACGCGCAGCTGCTCGTCAGGCGTACGCCGGATCAACGCCGCGACGGTCGCGGCGTCATCGGCCAGCGTGAACGCGGCATCCTCGTCGTAGCGCAGATCGTCGGTCACGCCCGGATTGTGCCGCATCTCAACGGACTAGCGCGAGGGCACGACCGACGTGACGATCGCGGAGGCGTGGCGCGGGAGCGGGGCACTCCGAGCCAAGACCTGGCCCGTCGCGCGATCGAGCTCCACGAGGCGTTCGTTTGAATCCCGCGAGTCGGCCGCGAGGACGTAGATGTGGTCCGCCGCCTCGCGGACCGCGCGGATGACAGGAGCGGTGTAGAGGGTCACCCTGTCGTTCGGCCGCGCCAGATCGGCCAACTCGAGCCGCTGCGTGTTCCCAGCATCCAGGATGAGGGCCAGGCGTCCACTGACCGGCTCCTCGCAGAACGCGACGCGGTCAAGTGAGGCGCCACCAAGGTCGAGCGCCACGCTGTCAATGACCCTGTTGGCCCGGACGTCGACCGTCACGGTCACCAGGTGACTCAACAGGACCCGGACGAGCCCGTCGGTCCCGATGCTCCAAGCCAGCACGGAGCGCGATCCCAGGCCCGCTGGCTCACCCGACCGGCTCGGGACCAGCGTGCCCGCGCCGATCGGCACGTGTCCGACGAGCTGAAGCGACGCGCTGTCAAAGACG
This sequence comes from Chloroflexota bacterium, assembly GCA_043750135.1. Taxonomy (GTDB): domain Bacteria; phylum Chloroflexota; class Limnocylindria; order P2-11E; family P2-11E; genus UBA4735. Next base: position 2,295 of record JAYVCA010000223.1, read on the forward strand.
GCGACCGCCGCGACCGTCCCAGATGACCCGCCGCAGACGGTGACCAGCCGGCCATCTCCGGCCTGCCGCAAGCGCGGATCGCAGCCGTCGCGCCGGATGAATCCGGCGAGCTCTGGCGCGCTCGGCGCCACCGGGATCCCGTGCCCAAGATCGCGATCGAAGACCGTCCATCCGGTCGCGCTCAGGCCATTCGCCGCGGTGACCCGGGTGGCGACGAGGAGTCGGCCATCTTCGAGCATCGCGAGCTGCGGGCTGGCCGTCTCCCCCGAGCGCAGCGGCCAGGCGTGGTCGGCGATGAGTCGCCCCGAGCTGCCGTCGTAGCCGGTGAGGCGGACCTGCCGGTCGCCGTCGCCTGCGGAGGCGTTCAGCACGTACGCCCGCTCCCCGTCGGTGCTGCCAAGCACCGTGACGCCGGCGGTGACATCGCCGGCATCAACGACCAGCGTCCGCAAGCCGGTGAAGAGATCGGTCCGATACAGCTTGAGCGTGAAGCCGGTCGTATCGCTGAACAGATCGGCAAGGAACGCGTACCGGGTACCCGGCAGGATGGTCGGGGGCGGCGAACTCCGGCCATCGAGCCGGTTCACCACCCGACCCGAGGGCATCGCGACCACCGTGAGACTCCCGTTCCGGGACGGGACGAAGTCGGCAACGTAGACCAGGATCGAACCCGCCGACGATGGCTCGTGGGTCCGGACCGGCAGCGGGTCACGGGATTCGGTCGGGGCTGGGCACGAGGGCGCGGCGAGGATGGCCGCGGCGGCGATGAGGATGACAGACCGAGCGCGGCGCATCGGACCCATCATCGCCCGCGGGGCGGGCCCGTTACCAGCGGTGGTAGGCGGGATGACCGGGCGGCACGGCGACGAACACGCCCCGGCACGTCGCGCAGACCCGCCCGCCGGCCTCCAGCGTCGCCTCGACGGTGGCCCGATCGGCAGTGGAATCCACCACGCGCGCGACGATCCGCACCGGACCGGTGCTCGGCGTCGGACGCTGGAGCTTCACCGCGAACTCCGCGGTCACCGTCGGCGGCGGTGTGTCGGCGCCGCTCGCGCGCATGAGGTGATGCGTCGCGGTCCAGATCGAATGGCAATCGAAGAGCGCGCCGATGACGCCGCCGTTGAGCACGCCCTCCCAGGCATCGTGCTCGGGACGGGGCTGCCAGTCGCAGACGACGGTCTCGCCATCAGGGAAGCTGCGGATCCGCAGCCCCTTGTCGTTCGCCGGGCCGCAGCCGAAGCAGCGGTTGTCTGGCGCGTAGCGCTCCTGCAGGCTCGGGCCGTCGCTCACGCGTCACCCGCTTCGAGCTGCGCCAGGCGATCGGCCTGATCCTGCCCCATGAGCTCTTCGATCATGTCCTCGATCTCGCCGTCGAGACGGCGCTCGAGTCCCGAGAGGTTGTGCCCCAGACGCTTGTCGGTGAGCCGATCCTGCGGGAAGTTGTAGGTGCGCATCTTCTCGGCACGCTCGCCGCGACCGATCTGCGCGCGCCGGGCGTCGCCCTGTTCGGTCGCGCGCTTCTCCTCCTGATAGGCGAGGAGCCGCGCGCGGAGCACGGTCATCGCCTTCGCCTTGTTCTTCAGCTGCGAGCGCTCGTCCTGGCAGGTCACGACGATCCCGGTGGGCAGGTGCGTGATCCGCACCGCGGAGTCGGTGGTGTTCACCCCCTGGCCGCCGTGTCCGCCGGCGCGGTAGACATCGACCTTGAGGTCGGCTTCGTCGATCCCGACATCGGTCTCCTCGGCCTCCGGAAGCACCGCGACCGTCGCGGTGGAGGTGTGGATCCGCCCCTGCGCCTCGGTCGAGGGGACGCGCTGGACCCGGTGCACGCCCGACTCGAACTTCAGGCGGCTGTACGCCTCCTGGCCGGCGATGCGGAAGATGACCTCCTTGAACCCGCCCTTCTCCGAGCGGCTCGCCGACAGCTCCTCGACCTTCCAGCGATGCCGCTCGGCGTACCGGAGATACATCCGATAGAGGTCGCCGGCGAAGAGCGCGGCCTCTTCCCCGCCCTCGCCGCCGCGGATCTCGACGATGACGTTCTTGTCGTCAAGCGGATCGCGCGGGACGAGCTGCGTCCGCAGCTGCGCGGTGAGGCGATCCACATCAAGCGCGGCGGTGCCCTCATCCTCGCGGGCGAGGTCGCGCAGCTCTTCGTCGTCAGCGTTCACCAGCTCCTGGGCGTCGGCGAGGCGCCCCTCGGCGGCGCGAAGATCGCGCACCGTGGCGACGATCGGTTCGAGCGCCGCGTACTCCTGGCCCACCGCGCGCAGCCGTGCGCGATCGGATGTCGTCCCCGGGTCGCTCATCAGGCGGCCAAGCTCGTCGTACCGCTCCTCGACTTGCTCAAGGCGATGCCGGAGGCCGGCAGTGAGCTCGGTCACCTCGTGGGATCCAGCGCGTCGCCGGCGAGCGCTTCCTCAAGCGACGCGACCGCGACCTCGATCATCGGCGCGTCGGGCCGCCGGGTCGTGATCGCCTGAAGCAGCAGCCCGGGCGCCACCGCCAGCCGCATCAGCGGGTTGCGCTCGTGCCGCGCGCCAAGCTTCAGGACCTCGTAGGCGATCGCCGCGACCGGGATGACGAGTAGCAGCCGCGCAACGAGATCGACGAGGAGGTTGACCCGCGGAATGAACGCGAAGATCACGATCGCGATGACCACGACGAACAGCAGGAATGCCGTCCCACAGCGTGGATGGGCGGTCGGATACGGCTCGATGTGTGCGGCATCGAGCGGATCGCCGTGCTCGAACGCGTGGATCGTCATGTGCTCCGCGCCGTGATACGCGAACACCCGGCGGATGTCCGGCAGGAACGAGATCGCGAAAAGATAGCCGACGAAGAGTCCAAGCCGGACCACCCCTTCGGCGATGTTGAGCACCAGGCTCGACCCGATCACCGCGTGGAGGAGCTGCGTGAGGAGATACGGCACACCGATGAAGATGAGGAGCGCCGCGCCGACGCTCACCAGCATCATGACCGAGCTGCCGCCGGTCCCGAGGGTCGCCGCTTCTCCTTCCGGGCTTTCGAGCTGGACGTCCGCCGAGCGCATGAGCATCCGCATTCCGTACGAGAGCGATTCCCAAAGCACGACAACGCCGCGCACGAAGGGCAGCTTCGCCAGGCGCGAGCGCTGGAGGGGCGAATCAAGCGCCTCGCGGTAGCGGTAGATCTCGCCGTTCGGCCGGCGGCAGGCGAGCGCGATGGTCCGCCGGCCGCGGATGACGACGCCTTCGATGACCGCTTGGCCGCCATAGGCCGTGGAGGGGTCGCTCATACGAGCTCCGGTCG
>JAYVCA010000224.1:0-6755 GCA_043750135.1 Chloroflexota bacterium
TGCACGATCCCGCCCCCCAGGACCCGGTCGAGCTCACCGATCCCGGTCGGGATCCGCTCTTCCGCGTCCGCCGAGACGGCGTCGAGCGCGATCGGAGCGCGCGGCGGGCGCGCGGCGCTTGCGCGCCCCTTCACCGGCGCGACGACACGCTCCTCGACGAGCGTGTTCCAGCCGTCGCAGCCGGGGCAGCGTCCGACCCAGCGGGGCACCGAGACGCCACATTGTTGACAGACGAACGCGGTCTTGGGGGCTGCCGAACGGGTGGCCATCAGCTCAAGTATCGGCGAGGGAATGCCGGAGGGATCGCTGAGTTCTGGTCGCCCGGACTTAGGAGGCGACCGGCTCCGGCTTGCGCTCTTCGACGGCCTCGCCCTTGGTGATCGCCAGCTTGCCTTCGAGCGCGTCGATGTGCACGGTGTCGCCCGGCGCAAAGGCCGCGAGCAGGAGCAGCTCCGCCAGGGGGTCCTCGATCTCGTTCTGGATCGCCCGGCCGAGCGGCCGCGCGCCGAAGTTCGGGTCGTATCCGACCGTCGCGATGTGATCCTTCGCCAGCTCGGTGACATCAAGGCTCATCGCCTGCGACGCGAGCTGCTTGCGAACGCGCCCAAGCTCGATCTCCACGATCTGTCGGATCTCCGCCCGGGTGAGCGGCTGGAAGACGACGGTCGCGTCGATCCGGTTGAGGAATTCTGGCCGGAAGAAGCGCTTCATCTCATCATTCACGCGCTCTTTCATCCGCTCGTACGCCGCCTGAGCCTCGGGGTCGTCGCCGGTGCCCTTCCCGCGGAAGCCGAGCGACGCCTCGCTCTTCAGCATCTTCTGCGCGATGTTGCTGGTCATGATGATGATCGTGTTCCGGAAGTCGACGGTGCGGCCCTTCGCGTCGGCAAGGCGGCCTTCATCGAAGACCTGAAGGAGGATGTTGAACACCTCCGGGTGGGCCTTCTCGATCTCGTCGAGCAAGATCACGCAGTACGACTTGCGCCGCACGGTCTCGGTCAGCTGGCCGCCCTCTTCGTAGCCGACGTAGCCGGGGGGCGAACCGACCAGACGCGACACGTTGTGCCGCTCCATGTAATCAGACATGTCGATCTTGATCATGTTGTCCTGATTGCCGAACATGAACTCGGCCAGGTTGCGCGCGAGATGCGTCTTTCCCGTCCCGGTCGGTCCGACGAAGAAGAAGACCCCGATCGGCCGGCGGGGGTCCTTGAGCCCGGCGCGGGCGCGGCGGACCGCACGGGAGATCGTCGTGATCGCCTCGTTCTGCCCGATGACCTTGGCGTGCAGCGCCTCTTCCATTTTCAGGAGCTTCTGGGTCTCCTCTTCGGCGAGGCGGCGCACCGGGATCCCAGTCCACATCGACACGACCTCCGCGATGTCCTCGTCGGTCACCTCGGGGCGCTTTTGCGATTGGGCGAGGAGCCAGTCGGCCTTCGCCTGCTGAAGCTTGTCCTGTTGCGTCCGCTCAGCCTGCCGCAGCGTGGAAGCGAGCTCGTACTGCTGGGCTTCCATCGCCGCTTCCTTCTCGCCGACCATCCGGTCGAGCTCCTTCTGGGCGTCCTTCATCTCGCTCGGAAGCGTCGAGTAGCGGAGCCGGACCCGGCTGGCGGCCTCGTCCATGAGGTCGATCGCCTTGTCGGGAAGGAAGCGGTCGGTGATGTAGCGCGCCGCGAGCTCGGCCGAGGCCTTCACCGCCTCGTCGGTGATCGCGACCTTGTGGTGGTCCTCGTAGCGCGACCGGATGCCCTTGAGGATGAGCTGCGTCTCTTCGATCGACGGCTCCTCGACCATGACCGGCTGGAAGCGCCGCTCGAGCGCGGCGTCGCGCTCGATGTACTTCCGGAACTCGTCGAGCGTCGTAGCGCCGATGCACTGCAGCTCGCCGCGGGCGAGCGACGGCTTCAGGATGTTCGCCGCGTCCACCGCGCCTTCCGCCGCGCCGGCGCCGACGAGCGTGTGCAGCTCATCGATGAACAGGACCACGTCGTGCGCGTGGCGGAGCTCTTCGATGATCTTCTTCAGGCGCTCCTCGAACTCGCCGCGGTACTTCGTGCCAGCGACCAGCGAGCCAATGTCGAGCGTGAGGACCCGCTTGCCCTGGAGCGTCTCTGGAACGTCCCCTTTCACGATCCGGTGAGCGAGGCCCTCGGCAATGGCGGTCTTGCCCACCCCGGGCTCGCCGATGAGCGCGGGGTTGTTCTTGGTGCGACGAGAGAGGATCTGAATGACGCGCTCGATCTCCTTCTCGCGGCCGATGACCGGATCCAGCTTCGACGCCTTCGCCAGCGCGGTGAGGTTCACTCCGAGCTGGTCGAGGGTCGGCGTCTTCGAGGCACCGGACTTGCCGCCCGATCCCACCGCCTCGCCCTGGGCCGCTGGATGCTGCTGGCCGAGCGTGGCGATGACCTGGTGGCGAACCTTTTCGAGCGAGACGCCGAGCGATTCGAGGACCCCCGAAGCGATGCCCTCGCCCTCGCGCACCAGGCCAAGGAGGAGGTGCTCGGTCCCGACGTGACTGTGCCCAAGCTTGCGGGCCTCGTCGATCGCGAGCTCGATGACTTTCTTCGTGCGCGGTGAAAGGGTGATCTCGCTCGGCGACGTGGTGGAGTCGCCACGCCCGATGATGAACTCGACGGCGGTCCGGACCTTCGAGAGCTCTACGCCGAGCGAATCCAAGACCCGTGCGGCGACGCCCTCACCCTCCCGCACCAGACCAAGCAACAGGTGCTCGGTCCCGATGTAGTTGTGGTTGAAGCGGATGGCCTCGTCTTGTGCGAGCGCGAGGACACGCTTCGCCCGGTCGTTGAAGCGGTCGAACGGCCCCATCAGCGGTCCTGAGCCAGCGACGCGTACTGGGTGACCATCTACGAAGGATTATACGTTCGGGTGGACCACATTCGAGGCATCCGCCTGACGGATCGATAAAGAGAGTCGCCACCGCTCAGATATCGCACCAACCACACGCACGCATCGTGATCGACGCGAGTGGTCATGCCCTAACGGGCGGCATTTCGCGTGCCATGGCCAACTCTGCTCGCAATCCGGTTCCGCCGCCCGGCCGGTCCCTAGAATCCGATCAGAACCGGACCCGGAGGTCACCCCCGTCAACTCGACCGCCCGCTGGCCCGAGCGATTGAAACATGCGGCGACGCTCCTCCGCGCGGAGGGCGCGGCTGTCCTGACCGCGCGGGACGGTGGGTTCGCGACCCTCTTCTCCCATCAGATCGCACCCCACACCGACTGGGGCGAGCTGTTCGGCGAAGATCTGCTCCACTCCGCGCTGAGCGCCGCCGCGCCGCTGGCCGCAGCGATCGCCGCGGGCCGCTGGGGCGAGGAGGTGGCGTATGGGATCGTGACCCGCATCGCGGGCCAGGGAACACCTTTGCTTTGCGTTCTCCGTCATCACCGCCCATTCGACGCGATCGAGATCGCGGGGGCGCACGCCGCGGCGGAGCTCCTGGCCCAGGCGCTCGACGACGGACGTCGGGTCGCGATCGCCGATCGGCTCATTGCGGTCCGCGAGATCGAGCGCGCTGTTCGCAACGGGCTCGAGATGGGCGGACACGACGCCACGATCCTGGCCAAGACCGCGGCGGACATCGCCGCGAGCATCGACGCCAGTGGCGCGTCGATCATGGTCGTCGACGGCGACGAGCTCATCCTCCGCGGCGCCGTCGGCCTCCCCGAAGGCGCCGTCGGCCAGCGGCAACGGGTCGGCGAGGGGATCGCCGGGTGGGTCGCGCAGAGCGGCCGGCCGATCGAGCTGCGCGGCACGGTCAGCGATGCCCGATTCATCGGCACCGACCCGGGCGCCAGCGACGCCCTCGTTCTGCCGCTGCGAGCCGGCGGACGCGTCGTCGGCGTCCTCAGCATCAAGCGGTCCGGCGGGTACGACGCCTTTGACACGCTGGAGCGGGCCCTCGCCAGCGAGCTCGCTGACGAGCTCGCGCGCGCGGTGAGCGCCGACCCGGCGGTAGACGAGCCCGTTCGCGCGGCGCTGGTGGTGGGCAAGCCGCAGCCGGCCGGGCCGCCGTTGGCTGATCGCCTTCGGATCCTGGCGGTCGAGGACCACCCGGTGATGCGCGTGGGGATCAGGGCCCTCCTTGAGCGGGAAGGGATGACCGTGACCGGGGTCCCGGCGACCTGCACCGAGGCAGTCGAGCTGGCCCGGGCAGGCGATGTGGATGTCGCGCTGGTCGATCTTGGCCTGCCCGACGCCGATGGAGTCGATGTGGTCGAGCGGCTCCATGCCGCAGTGCCGACCCTGCCGATCGTGGCCTTCACCATCGACACCTCCCCCGACCGGGTACGCGCCGCCATTCGGGCCGGCGCGACCGGGTATCTGCCCAAGTCGATCCCCACCGCACAGCTCGTGGCGGCCCTGCGGGCGGCCGCGGCGGGCCTCTCCGCGCTCGCGCCTTCCGAGGCGGCCGCCCTTCTCGAGGGCCACGATGCCGTCGGGCTGGTCCAGAAGGCCGTCGCCCGCTCGCTGCCGCCCTCCGCCGAGCCGGCACCGGCCGCTCCCCGATCGCCCGGATCAGCCGGATCAGCCGGATCAGCCGGAACAGCCGGGGCGGCCGGATCAGCCGGACCAGCCGGATCAGCCGGGGCGGCCGGATCAGCCGGAACAGCCGGAACAGCCGGGGCGGCCGGTTCCCAAGGCTCGCCCGCCGCGATACCCGATCGGGCCACCCAGCGGACCCGGGATTCGCTGAGTGCCCGCGAGCTGGAGCTGTTGCGGTACCTCGCCGAGGGGTACACGAACAAGGAGATCGCCCGGGCGATGGTGCTGGCCGAAGACACCGTGAAGAAGGGCGTCCAGACCCTGATCGCCAAGCTCGGGGCCACCGACCGGACCCACGCTGTCGTGCTGGCCCTCCGCTCCGCGCTCATCGCCTGAAAAGGGTCGCAAAGACCGCCGACGTCCCCAGATGGATCGCGCGGCCCGGCCTCCGCACAGCCCGTCCGAGTGGGTATCCGATTTAGACCTGCCTGGGGCTTCAGCACGACCGGCGGTCAGCCGACCATTCGCTGTAGCCCGTCGCGCCATTTCGGTCGCGGCGGACCAGCGAGGGGGACCCGTGGAAACCAGTCAGCTCTGGCAGCATTGCCGTTCCGGGGACGTCGAAGCGCGAGGATTGCTCATCGAGCGGTACGCGCCGCTGGCGACGTCGGTCGCCCGGCGGATGCGGGTGCCTACCGGAGCCCTCGTCGGCCAGGATGACCTGGCCTCGGCCGGTTTCCTGGGGCTCATCGACGCGGTCGACCGGTTCCAGCCGGACCGGGAGGTCGCTTTCGAGGCGTACGCGTCGCTCCGGATCCGGGGTGCCATCCTCGACGAGCTGCGCCGCGTCGACGACCGCGGCCGCGCGGAGCGGCGCCGGCTGCGCGAGGCTGCCACCGCGGGGGGGGAGCCCGAGATCTCGAGCTACGCCAACACGCTGTCCCTCGACGCGATCATGGCGACCGGGGACCGCGACTGGGCGGCCGAGGACGAGGTCGCCGAGCGGCACGACCGCGAGGATCTTCGGATGCGCGTCGAGCGCGCGCTCACGTCGCTGCCGCCCCGCCAACGGGAGGTCCTCGCCCGCTACTACGGCGAGGCACTCACACTTCGCGAATCCGCGGTGCGGATGGGGATCAGCGAAGCGCGAGCCTGCCAGCTCCACGGCCGTGCGATCGAGAACCTCCAGCGTTATCTCACGGTATTCATCGCCCACCCGGCCCAGGCGCGCGCCGCCGCCTGAGCGAGACCCCCTACCCCGCGAGGGCGAGAGTGCGCTGCGTGGGCAGGAACGCGTCCGGGCGCATCTCGAGGCGGCCGAGGTCGGTCATCCAGACGGCGAGCCCGAGCGGCGCGACGAGCTCGACGAGGCGTTGCCGCGGCAGTGCAGCGAGATCGTCGAACAGCGGATGGGCGACGGTGCTGAACGAGACGACGCCACTCCGCTCGAGCGGTGCGTCCGCCGCCAGCGCTCCCAGGCGGTCGTACTTCCAGCGGACGTAGCCGGCCCGAGCGGCGCCGTGGGCGATCCTGAGTCGGCGCGAGGATCCGTCCCCGACCAGGCGACCGTCGCCAAGCAGCGAGCCGAGGATGATCTGGAACTGGACCGGGTCGGGGGCCAGACGGCGCATCGCGCGCCAGGGAACTTCGATCACGCTGGAAAGAACGGCCGGGGCTTGCGTGGAAAAGCAAAACGACCTCGAACGCTTTCGCGTCGAAGTCGTTTTTATCCCGGCCCTGACCTATTTTCCCAGGGACCGACGTCCCAAGTATCTTCGGCGCTGGCAGGCTTAACTGGTGTGTTCGGGATGGGAACAGGTGTGACCCCGCCGCTCCAAGGACCGAGGTCGTCATTCTACCGAGGCTGACCCGGGTCAGTCAACCGGCCGCGATCACCCGGCGCGATCGAGCCATGGCGGCTCGGCGAGCCCGGCGCGGGGACCTGGTGCCGGTCGCGGAAGATCCAGGTACAAGAACGGTGGAAAAAGAAACGGCCGCCGGATCTGCATCCGGCGGCCGTCTATGAACGAGTGGTGACAGAAGACAGAAACAGCGAGGTGCGTACCGATCGCCGATATCGATGACTCGGCTGGATACTGGTTATTAGGTCAAGCCTCTCGACCGTTAGTACGGATCAGCTACAAGCCTTACAGCTCTTCCACCTTCCGCCTATCAAACATGTTCTCTACATGCGGTCTTACCTGGTTGACCCAGAGGGTGAGCTCATCTCGAGACCGGCTTCCCACTT
>JAYVCA010000225.1:0-2559 GCA_043750135.1 Chloroflexota bacterium
CGGAGGTTCGGGATCGACGGCGCGGGGATCTATCTCCTCGCGGAGACCGATCTCGCCGCGGTCATCGAGGCGATCCGGTCGCTGCGGCCATTGTTCGTGGTCATCGACTCGATCCAGACGATGAGCTCCGACGCGATCGGCTCGGCCGCCGGCGGTGTCTCACAGCTGCGCGAATGCACGGCGCGGCTCCTCGAGGTCGCGAAGGGCGACGGTGTTCCGATCTTCCTTGTCGGACACGTGACCAAGGAGGGGAATGTCGCGGGTCCCCGGGTGCTCGAGCACATCGTCGACGCGGTGCTCTATCTGGAAGGTGAGCGCTTCCATTCGTTCCGCATCCTGCGGGCGACGAAGAATCGATTCGGATCGACCGACGAGGTCGGCGTGTTCGAGATGGCCGAAGTCGGGCTTCGCGAAGTGTCGAACCCGTCAGAAGTCTTCCTTGAGGAGCGCAGCCGCGGCGTGGCGGGAAGCGTCGTCGTCCCGACCCTCGAGGGCACCCGACCGCTCCTCGTGGAGGTCCAGGCGCTCGTCACACCGACGAGCTTCGGCCTGCCGCGTCGGAACGCGAACGGCGTCGACCTCCAGCGCGTCGTCCTCCTGCTCGCCGTCCTGAGCAAGCGTGCCGGGGTGAACCTCGGGTCGCACGATGTGTACGTGAATCTCGTCGGCGGCCTGCGCGTCCGCGAGCCGGCGACGGATCTCGGGCTCGCCGTGGCGCTTGCCTCGGCGTACCGCGATCAGCCAGCCGATCCGCGCACCGTCTTCCTCGGCGAGCTCGGCCTGGGCGGCGAGCTGCGTCGCATCCAACGGGTCTCGGCGCGCCTCCGCGAGGCCGAGCGGCTCGGGTTCGGGCGCGCGATCGTCCCCGCAGCGAGCCTTGGCGACATCGAGGGCAGCGGTCTAGACATCGTCGGCGTTCCCTCGCTTCGCGAGGCGCTCACCCGCTCGGGCATTTCCGCCCCGTAGGGCGGGCGTATATTCGGTCGGATGGTCGATCTTCGAGGCGCGAGCGCACAGGCTGGCGACCACATCTTCATCGGTCGGGCCAAGGGCGCGGCGCATCACGAACGAAAGGAGTGTCAGAGACGATCATGGTCTTCATCCGTTTTTCTGGTGCACTTGTCGGGTTCTTCTTCGGATTCTTTCTCGGCGCGCAGCTCTTGCAGGTCAGTCAGGTCGCGCCGCTCAGCAACGCGGTGCTCGTCGTCCTTCTTCTGGCGGTCGCCTGCGCGATCCTCGGCTGGCTCGGCGCGCCCTACGCGACCGTCCGGCCGCTCGGGGCGATCGAGCGTCGGATCCGCAACACCCAGGCCGCGGACCTCGTCGGCGGCGCCGCCGGTCTGGGCACCGGCCTCATCCTCGCGCTGTTCCTCGCCTTTCCGCTGTCCTTCCTTCCCAACGAGGTAGGGCGCTTCGCGCCGGTGTTCGGCGCAGCCATCCTCGGCGCTGGAGGCGCCGCGGCCGGCATCATTCAGCGTGCCGAGCTCTTCGCGCTCATCCGGGGATTGCGCGGTGGGCGAACTGAGCGGGCGGGTGCTCCACACATCCTGCTCGATACCTCGGTCATCATCGACGGCCGTGTTGCCGATGTCGTCCGAGTCGGCTTCGTGCGCGGGACGCTGGTCGTTCCGCGGTTCATCCTGGCCGAGCTCCAGTACTTCGCCGACTCCGGCGACGCGAGCCGGCGTGATCGTGGCCGTCGCGGACTCGAGATGCTCGCGAAGATGCAGAAGGAGGCGACCGTCACCGTCGAGATCAGCGACGCCGATCCGCCGGAGAGCGGCGCTGACGCAAAGCTCGTGGCGCTCGCTCGCAGCCTGGGCCTCACGATCATGACCAACGATTACGGGCTCAATCGCGTCGCCGAGATCCACGGCGTCACGGTATTGAACATGAATGATCTGGCGAAGGCGGTCCGCCCGGTCGTGCTTCCCGGCGAGGAGCTGCACGTGCGCGTCATCCAGGAAGGGAAGGAGCCCGGCCAGGGCGTCGGCTATCTCGAGGACGGCACGATGATCGTCATCGAGAACGGCGGGCGTGCGCTTGGGACCGAGATCCCGGTGACCATCATGCGGGTCCTGCAGACGGTCGGGGGCCGGATGATCTTCGCGCAACTGAAAGGCGCGGAGCCCGAAGGCCTGCGCCGGCCGCGGGCGATCGGCCACTGAGCCAGCGGCTCGCGCGATGACGGCCGGGCTCGCGATCCTGGCCGCCGGAAGCTCCACCCGCGCAGGCGCCGATAAGGTGAGCGCCGATCTCGGGGGGCGGCCGGTCCTGGTGTGGTCGCTCGCCGCAGCGACCGCGTCCGGCGCGTTCGACGAGATCATCGTTGTTGCGCCCCGGGGCCGCGAGGCGGCGGTGAGCGCCCTCGCCACGGGGTATGCCGTCCGGGTCATCCCGGGCGGCGCGAGCCGCACCGCATCGAGCTGGGCGGCACTCGACGCGTTGTCCGGCAGCGACATCGTCGTCATCCACGACGCGGCGCGGCCATTCGCCGCGCCGTCGCTCTTCGCGCGACTCGTCGCCGAGGCGGCCGAGCACGGCTCCGCGGTTCCCGGG
>JAYVCA010000226.1:0-5596 GCA_043750135.1 Chloroflexota bacterium
TCCGGGAAATCGCCGCGGCCGATCGCGTCATACAGATCCCGCGTGGCGCTGCCGAGGTCCGTCGCCTGGATCGCGTTCGCCTCGGCCTGGGTCAACGACTTGATCCCCTGCTTGGTCTTCCAGTGGTACTTCACCAGCACGCCAACGCCTTCAGCGTTCACCATCTTGTAGGTGTTCACCCCGAAGCCATCCTGATGCCGATGGTCGGCCGGAATGCCGCGCGGGCTGAACAGCCAGGTGAGCATGTGCATCGACTCGGGCGTGTTGCTCATGAAGTCGAAGATCCGATTCGGCTCCTGCCGGAAGGTCACCGGGTCCGGCTTCAACGAGTGGATGACGTCGGGGAATTTGAGGGCGTCACGGATGAAGAACACCGGCAGGTTGTTCCCGACGAGATCCCAGTTCCCCATCTCCGTGTAGAACTTCACCGCGAATCCCCGCGGATCGCGGGCCACCTCGGAGGAGTCCCGGCCGCCGATGACGGTCGAGAAGCGGACGAAGACCGGGGTCCGCTGGCCCTTCTTCTGGAACAAGGCCGCCCGGGTGTAGGTGCTGGCGGACTCGTCCCCGATCGTGCCGTAGGCCTCGAAGTAGCCGTGCGCCCCGGTGCCCCGCGCATGCACGACGCGCTCGGGGATGCGCTCACGATCGAAGTGCGAGAGCTTCTCGAGGAAGTGGTAGTTCTCAAGCGTCGTCGGACCACGGTCCCCGACGGTCCGGAGGTTCTGGTTGTCTGTGATCGGGTGGCCCTGGCGATCGGTCAGGGTGCGGTCGCGCTTCGCCTCGGGGCCTGGCTGTCCTTGATCGGCCATCGTTCACTCCCACCGTCAGGGTGCTCCTGACCTCATCCATGGAGTCATTCCAGTTCAGCTGCGAGGAGCATACGTCGGCTTCCCGGACCTGCTAACCGCGCCGCCGCGACGATATGTGGTCATGCCAGGATGCGACGCGGTAGGCAGCTCCTTGGTCGACCGCGATCGCGGGTGAGGCGAACGCTGTCGTTGGCGAGCCAAACGCGCACTCAGGCGCCGAGGGCGGCTCGCACCTGCGCGGGAGTCGGCTCGATCAGTGCCCGGCCATCGGGGAGGATGACCGTCGGCACGGACATCTGGCCACCAGCCGCTTCGCGGACGAAACGGCGCGCCTCGGGATCGTCCTCGATCTGGATCTCGCGGAAGGCGATCTGCTCACGGGTCAGCCAGGCCTTGAGCGACCAACACTGGCCACAGGTCTGGGTGGTGTACACGCGGAGCTCACTCGACGATGTCATCTCCAGTGAGAACGCGGGGCCGGCGGCGGACATTCCGATCCAGGGAGCCACCTGCGCTCGGATCGCCCCGTCAGCGATCGCGCTGGCCCACCCGGCGGCGCGCGGTCCAGATCTCCTCGGCCGGCCACTTCCGGGCCCACTCGGGGGTCACGTACCCGTAATAGTCGTGCTTCTTGGAATCAGCGCCGGCATACACGTCGATCAGGCGCTCCACCTCGAATCCGCTCCGGTGCAGCAGATCGATCCATTCGGCGTGCGCAAGGTGATATTCGACGCCGACCTCGTCGGGCCACTCGACGCGATACATGCCCGCTTGGGGTCGCATCAGCCGCTCGGCCACGTCCCCTTCATCCGGTGAGCACAGGAACGAGACCGTCGAGTTGGTCAGGAAGACCAGACGCCCCCCTGGCCTGAGCAGCCGAGCAGCTTCAGGCACCCACAGGCTTGGATCCGCCCAGAGCGATGCGCCGTACTCGGAGAAGGCCAGATCGAACGACGCACTCGGAAGGGGCACGCGCTCGCCCGGCGCCGCCACCAGCGGAAAGGTGATGCCCGTTTCCGACTGCAGGCGCCGCGCGGTCGCGAGCTGAGCCGGCGTCGGATCGACACCAACGGGACGGGCGCCCAGTTTGGCCAAACGCGCCGAGAAGTAGGCCGTGCCGCAGCCCAGCTCCACGACATCGCGGTCGCGCACGTCTCCGAGCGGCGAGCCAAGGTCCCCTTCCGGGATGCCGAAGACGCCCCAGGTCAGCGCGTCCTGCGACCAGGCCTCTGCGGCATGGCCGTCGAGCCGCTGGGCGTTGTGCTTCGTCCACTGCTCGACGTTGCGGGCGATCGAGGCGGGAAGATCAGTGCTCATCGCTGCAGCCTAATGACCGGCGTTCGACCACACGGGGCGGGCTTGTGGCTTCGCGATCAAGCGCGGGCGCCGCGTTACGTTCGTAGCTCTAGAACGATTTCCGGGCCGTCGCCTTCTTCGTCGATGACGCGGGCGACCTCGGCGAATCCGAGCTTTACCGCGAGCGCGAGCGACCCCGTGTTGGTGGGAGCGATCGATGCCATGAAGTGGGAGATCGACTGGGTCTTGGCCCAGCCCAGCAGGCCGCGGATCGCCTCCTCGGCGAATCCCCGGCGCCGGTACGCGGACTCGACCACGTAGCCGAGCTCGACCGCAGCGGGGGCGCCGAGGACGTTGGTCCCCGGTGCGCCGTGAAATCCGATCCGTCCAACGAGTTCACGCGTATCGCGGCGCACCATGGCCCGCAGGAGCCAGGGCGCGCATTCCGGATCGCGAGAGACTTGATCGAGGCGCCGACGGAGCACTCGCTCGGACCGCAGGACCCAATCGGCCGGGAGCGCCACGCCGTCGATCGAGGAGCTGCTCCCGGACAGGACCGCGTCAAGCGTCTCCGGGGTGAAGAGGATGAGGTCCAGGCGGGCCGTAGGGATGACCAGGCGGTCACTCATCGGGACCACCGCCGGATCAGTGCTCAGATGCACCTCGAGCTTCGCCATTTCAGACTTTTTCGTACCGGGTAGCCCGTACCGGATTCGAACCGGTGGTCTCTGCCTTGAGAGGGCAGTGTCCTGGGCCGCTAGACGAACGGGCCGGAGTCGCTGATTCTAGCGGGGTGACCGCCCCGGAGCACGTCGCGTCCGGCGTGCGACTCATCGCACTCCCCCTCCCGCTCGCGCTCAAGATCGTGAACGTCTATCTCATCGAGGGTGATCGCGGCTGGACGCTCGTCGACAGCGGCCTGCATACCGCGGAGGCTGAGCGCGCGCTGCGCGACGGCCTAGCCGCTGCCGGGGTCGCGATGGCCGACCTCCAGCGGGTCTTCGTCACACACCTCCATCCCGACCATCTCGGCATGGCCGGGACGCTGCGCGCGGCCGGTGCCGAGCTGGTCATGCACCGGCCCGAGCTCGAAATGGCCAGGGAGATCTGGGCCGCCGATCACCACCTCATCGACGCCACGTATGCCTGGTTCGAGGGGCACGGAATGCCGCGCGACGTCGACCGTGGCATGCGCGCCGCATGGGTCGAGATGGCCGACGGCGTCGATCCGTTCGACCCGGTGAGCACAGTCGACGATGGCGAGACCCTGGATCTGGGCGGGCGCGCGGCGACCGTGATCTGGACTCCTGGTCACACCGATCACCACGCGGTCCTATTCGAGCCGGCCACCTCGACGCTGTTCGCCGGCGACCACGTGTTACCGCGGATCACCTCGAACGTTGGCCTCTACCCGTATTCGCGAGACGACCCGCTCGGCGACTTCCTCAGCGCGCTCGAGAAGATGAAGACCCTCGGGGTGAAGCGCGTCCTTCCGGCCCACGGCGATCCGTTCGACGACTGCGATGGGCGGGTGGACGAGATCCTGGCGCACCACGCCGCGCGCCTCAACGACACGTTGACCGCGATCGGCGCCGGGCGCGACGCCTACGCGATCTGTCGCACGCTCTTCCCCCGGCTGCGCTCGGCGCACGAAGAGCGCTTCGCGCTGGCCGAGACGCTCGCCCATTTGCGGTACCTCGAGCGACGGGATCGAGTCAGGCAGGGGGAGGACCAGCCGTGGATCTGGCGGATTGCCTAACCGGATTGCCTAACTAGGACACCGGCGGAGCGGGTGGCGGGAATCGAACCCGCACTCCAACCTTGGAAGGGTCGTTTGCAGCCACTACAACACACCCGCAGAACGATTCGCCGTCGCACGCCTCGCGAAAGTTCCCAAGCGATGGCAGTTCGCACACACGATATCGCACTTCGCCACCTCCTCGAGCAGCCGCCGCAGACTGACACGGCCCGCCATCCGAGTGACAAGCGCGGCCTTTTGTTCGGGTAACCGGTGGTCGAACTCCATGACGTGCCAAGGGAACGTCTGAGCGCAATCCAAACACGGTGTGGCCCGGAAGACTCGTAGCAGGTCGGCCTGGAGTTGCCACAGGTCGCGAAACCTCTTGCGCGAACGCTCACGCGCAGGCGTAGCCGGCAGGCGCTCGCGAACCGGCGGACCAAGCAGGCCTCTTGAGAAATCTGCGAACGTCCGCATCCGATGACAATTCGCGCAGACAATGTCGCACTTCGCGACCTCAGCCAACACGGTCCCGCGTCGTCTGAGCAAGTTTCGTCCGGCGACGTTGAATTGTTTCTGCGACCGATCGCGATGGTCGAAGTCCATCACGTGAGGTTCGAACGACTCACCGCAGTCCATGCACGGAACCCGCCGGAGCTCGCGCAGCCAATCACGGGCAGCCCGCTGTCGACGCGAGTCTCGTTCGATCTCGCGGTCACGATGGCGGGCGTAGTAGGCGGCGTTGTAAGCGCGCTGATCGCGGCACATTGCGGTGCCTTCCATAATAGCACAACTGTTCTATCGTACCCCAAGCATCATCCCCCGCCAGGCGGAGGCGGGGGACGTCACCTCTTGGTACAACTGCTGGGCAATCATGACGAGAGAGGCGGGAGTACAGATGACCGATCACGACGACCAACAGCCTGCGCCTCGCTTCCGCCTGCTCGACCCGGTGCCTACGGCGGATCGCTGGCTGGAAGAGACCGATGAGACCTTCGACAACGTCACCCGAATGGCGACGCCGGATGTCGAGCTAGGGAAGGAATCGGACGAGACATTCGACCATCTGGCCGCGCACCCCGCGCCGAACGACGAGCACCCTGGCGAGTCGGATGAGACGTTCCACGAGATCATCGCCACGACGGGTCTGGCTCCCGATCTGGGTCCTCCGCCAGCGGTCCCGCCGAGCGACCGTGTGCCTGATCCGGAGATCGCGCGCCTGCGCGAAGACGCGGCCGCTCGCATCGCCGTGGCCGAACGGATGGAGCTCCAGGCGCTCGCCCGCCGGCGAGAGGCCGAAGACCGTCAATCGGAGACCTGGGCAGCCGATCAGCAACGCCGCTTCGCCGACCGCCTCGACGCGATGCTTGACGCGGAAGCCGCCGCGATCGCCGAACGCCGCCTGACCGAAGGAGACCGTCTGTCGGCCTGGGGCCGGGCCGAGCGTGAACGGATCCAGGGAGAGCTCGCGGAGGAGGAGCAGCACTTCCACGACCGCCTGCTTCGTCAGCTCGAAGAGTTCGAGTTCCAGCTTGGCGAGCGCCTGCGGGAGCAGGAGGAGCGGATGGGCCGCTGGATCGCCGAGGCCGAGCGGATCGTCGAAACGCGGACCGCGTCCCGACGCTCCTAAGGAGCACCGAGACCCGGCGGTGATCGCGCGGTGGACCCCTGCTTACGCGGCGGTCGCTGCAGCCGGGGCGAGGCCCCACTTGCGGGCGGTCGGCTCGTCGATCGCGGAAAGCTCGAGCTG
>JAYVCA010000227.1:0-17454 GCA_043750135.1 Chloroflexota bacterium
TCGATGAACCGCCCAGTCCGTGCGAAACGACCCTATCGAAGCATTCGCCGTGGCGGCGGCGTGACCCTCAGTACGTTCGTCCCATTGCCAGACCGCCGGTACCGGCCGATACCATCTACGGGTGCGTGAGCCCCAGAAGGAACCGGTCCCGACACCGCCTCCGCCGCCCGCCGACCCGCTCGCGAGCGCGGTCGCACGGTCGGTCGGTGCGCTCCGCCGCACCGCCGGGCTCTCCGAGCGAGCGGCCGCGAAACGGCTTGGCACCTCGCAGACCCAGCTCCGCCGGATGGAGGACCCGCGCTACCTGCCATCGCTCCGGTCGCTCGCGCGTGTGGCCGCGGCCTACGGGCACGAGCTCCAGGTGAGCTTCCGGCCACAGGGCACGCTCGACGCGGTCGCGGACAAGCAGAAACGCCTCGCCCAGGCACGTCCGCCGCGCCGCGCCGCGCCGTCGCGGGCGGCGAAGCCGGTCAGCGGGTCCGGGTCACCTTCGAAAGCCCGGACGGCCGCTCCGGGTCGCGCCCGTGCCGGATCGCGATCTCGACCGCGACCTGCTGCGCCACGACGGCGAAGCTGATCGCGGTGAGCGCCTCGGAGAGCGGCGCGCTCAGGAGCACCGCGTCGTCGGCCGCCTCGGCGACTCGCGCATCGTTCGTCACCGCATAGACCTTCGCGCCGCGGGCGTGGAGCGTCCGCACCATCGTCCGGGCCTCGCGCTCCGCTGAGCCACGCGCCGCGAAGAGGAGGACCGGCACGCCCGGTTCCAGGAGCGCGATCGGGCCGTGCGCGAAGTCGGCGCTCGAGTACGGCTCCGCCCACACCCGGGCGAGCTCTTTGATCTTCAGCGCTCCCTCGAGCGCCGTCGCGAACTCGTAGCCGCGGCCGAGGACGATGATCCGCCGGCTCTTTCCGATGCGGCGGGCCAGCCGCACGGCGCCGGCCTCCTGTTCACCCGCTTCGACAACGGCCTCGGGGAGTCCGGCGAGGGAGAGCGCGCTGCGGCCACGCGCCTCGGCGAGATTCGCCGCCAGGAGCGCGAGCGCGACGCAGGTCGCGGTGTACGTCTTCGTCGCGGCGATCGCGCGCTCCGCCCCGCAGCGGAGCAGGAACGTGTGCTCGGCCGTCTTCGCAAGCAGGGAGTTCGCCCGATTGGTGATGGCGATCGTCGGCGCGCGGGCGGCTCGTGCCTCGGCCAGCACCGCGGCCACGTCCGGCGCCGCGCCGGACTGCGAGATCCCGATGACCCCCCCGCGCGCGAAGCTCGGCGGCATCTTGTACCGGGTCACGAGCGACGGCGCGGCGAGCGCGGTAACGACGGCGGCGCAGCTTTCGAACAGGTACTTCCCATAGGTCGCGGCGTTGTCCGAGGAGCCGCGGGCGGCGATGGTCAGGTGGTCCACCCCGCTCAGCGGCCGAACGAGCAGCCGGGCTTCCGGCCAGCCCTCATCCAGGAGTCGCCGAACGACCGCAGGCTGCTGGGCCATCTCTGACCGGAGCGACATCCGTGGCATCATGCCGCACTCGCCCCTCCCGGCGCCGAGCGACTCGCTGCCGGCCATCTCCACCGGACTGATACCGATTTTCTGGCATTCAGTACCTCTCTCCTAGTTGTTCTGGTGGAGAGCCGCATTGAGGATGCTCCCATGGATCCTTCCACCCGCGCGCGAATGCCCCGCTGGCGGCGGCATCTGCGCGCGTCCTGCTTCTGGGCCTCCCTGGCGGGCTTCACGATCGTGCTGGCTCACGAGCTGGCCGCCGACGTGGCCGCCGCGGTGCTCGCCATGCCGGCGACCCTCTTCGCCCTCCGCGAAGCCGGTCGCATGTTCCGGCTTCGGCGGGCCCACACCCGGGCCGCCCGGACCGCGGCGGCCCTCCGTGCCGCGCTCCCCGAGGGCTTCATCGTGCTGGCCGGCTACGAGCCCCGCGATGGCATCGACCGTGACGCCGGGATCGTCGTCGTGGGTCCTACCGGCGTGCACGTCATCGAGCCGCGCGAGGCCGCCGGCGGGCTCGCCTGCCACCAGGACGCCTGGTACCGGACGGAGGGGAACGGGGTGCTGCGCCGGATCGACCGATCCCCGTCCCAGCAAGCGCGCGAGAACGCGGCGCGGGTCCGCAGCGACATCTCGAGCGGCGGCTACATCCGCATGCCGGTCGACGGCGCGGTCCTGGTCACCGGTGGCCGGGTGACCGGAGCGGCAAGCGCCTCGGTGCCAGTGCTCGAAGGGATCCCCGCGGCGATCGCGTTCCTCGAGCGTCCGCTGCGATCGACCTCCCCCAGCGAACGCGTCCCCGCCGAGCGCACCCGAGCCCTCGTCGATGCGCTCCTCGGCCCCTCGCGTCTCGCGACGGCGTAGCTTTTTCGCCGCGGCGACCCTCTTCAAACCGGAGAACGCGGGCGGGTGTGCGTCGGGGCCATGCGCTGTTCTGCCACTTAGGAAAATGCGGACGGCGTGCGTTGGGCGGTGGGGCTGTCCGCTTCGCTCGGTCGGTCAGGTGCGTCCGTGACGGTGGCCGGGCCTCCGGACCGACTCTTCGCTCAGCTGACAGCCCCACCCCCCTGTCACCGGTGCGTGAGCGGGCGCCGATCATGAGCGACGGCACGAGAGCACAGGATTCGGCGATCATCTCGTCCCATCCCCCGCTGCCGGCCAGACGCGCCGTTTGACGGGGGCTGGCGTGTCTCAAGAGCGAAGAGGCGGTCCGGAGGGACGCGCGGTCAGCTCTGACGCACCTGACCGCCCGAGCGAAGGAGACATGCCGGCCCCCGACGCACACACGCGTCCTTGGCCGAACGCCGACGCACACCCGCGTCCCCACGCCCCCGCCTATGCCGCGGGGAATGTGATCCCGGCGAACAGATCGTGATCGACCGGCGGTCCGCCCGGATCGGGGAACGCGCGGATGAAGGCCTCTTCGCGAACGACCCAGGGCACCAGGTCGCGGATCGGAGCGAGACGGTCAAGATCGGTCCGCTGGGTGCGATGGGCTTCCATCGCGTGCCACTTCGCGTCAGCGAACGCCCGCACGTCGATGACCGCGCCCAGCCGATCGGGGGTCCAACGCTCCGGCTTCACCGCAAGCGTCTGCTGATACGCGGCGAAATCGGGCATGAGCTCGGTCAGCCAATCCATGAACTCAGCAACAACGACGAATCGGTAGCAGCGCTTCACGTGGACATGCGCGCCGAGCTCCGGCCAGACGCCAGTGACGTCGGCAAGCTCGATCGCGCGGAGGGCACGCTCTCCCGCGGCGACGTGATCCGGATGGCCGTAGCCGCCGTCCGGTCCCCAGATGATCACGACGTCGGGGCGCACCTCGCGCAGCCAGGCGACGATCTCACGGAGCACGGATTCCTCGGACGCCGCCGCAAGACCGCCGTCCGGGAATCGAAGGCAGCGGACCGACGCGAGGCCGAGGCGGCGCGCGGCCTCCTCGAGCTCGCGCTCCCGGGTCGCGCCGAGCTCACTGCGCTCCACCAGCGGCGCGCCGGCCGGACCGGTCGCACCCTGCTCGCCGCGCGTCAGGCAAAGACTGTGACACTCCACGCCCTGGCTGGTGTATCTCAGGAGAGTGCCGCCAACTCCGAAGGTCTCATCGTCCGGGTGCGCGAGGATCGTCGCGAGGCGCAGTGATCGTCGTGGCGGCGTGGGACGCACGCGGCGGACACTAGCATTCGCCGGATGAGCGGCACGCGCATTGTGATCGTCGAGGATGACCCCTCCGTCGCGGAGCTCGTCACGCTCTATCTCAAGAACGCCGGGTTCGTCGTCGAGCACGCCGCGAACGGTGCCGAGGCCCGTGCGCTCTTCGCCCGCGGCGACCCGGCGCTCGTCATCCTCGACCTCGGGTTGCCCGATGCGGACGGGCTCGGGCTCTTCGAAGAGCTGCGCGGGCGGTCCGACACCCCGGTGCTCGCACTCACGGCGCGTGCAGATGACGTCCAGAAGATCGACGGGCTGGATGCCGGCCTCGATGACTATGTGACCAAGCCGTTCAACCCGCGCGAGCTCGTCTCGCGGGTCCAGGCCGTGCTCAGGCGCGCGAACGGTGGCGGCGGCGTCCGGCCCCTCACGGTGGGTGATCTGCTCCTCGACCCGGCGCGGCACGAGGTCCGGGTCGGCGGTACGCCGGTGCTGCTCCGCGCCAAGGAGTTCGAGCTCCTCGAGGCGTTCTGCCGCCAGCCCGGCATCGTCCTCACCCGCGACAAGCTACTCGAGAACGTCTGGGGCTTCGCGTACCCCGGGGAGACCCGGACCGTCGACGTGCACGTGAAGCAGCTGCGCGACAAGCTCGCGGGCGCGACGGCGCGGATCGAGACGGTCTGGGGTGTCGGGTACAAGCTGGTGGGACCGCTCGAGCCCACACCATGAGCGCGGCGCGGTCGGTCGCCGGGCGGCTGTTCCTCTCCTACCTCGCGGTCGTCGGTGTCGGGCTTCTGGTCGCCGCGCTCGCGGTGGGCGGCCTGCTGTTCACCTACGAGAACGATCAGACCCGGCTGCGGCTCGTCGAGTTGGCGACGCCGTTCCAGACCGCGATCCAGGCCGGGGTGCGCGACGGGAAACAACCGCGCGAGATCCTGGACGGTCTCGCGGAGCAGGCCGGGGCCGCCGATGCGCGCCTGCTCATCATCAGCCCGAACGGCGGGAATGCCAACACCGCGCGCCGCGTGCTCATCGACAGCCAGGGAAGCTTGCTCAACACGCGGTTCCCCACGTCCGACCAGGGGAACATCGGACAGTTCACCCAGAACGGAGTGACCTGGATCTTCGTCCAACAACCGCTCCAGCGGGCCGCATCCGGCGCCGGGGGCCTCGGCACGATCGTCGTGGCCCGGCCGCGCGCGGTGTACAGCGACACCGTCCGTGCGCTCCTTCCGCCGCTCGTCATCGCCGGACTGGTCTCTGCCGGATTCGCACTCATCGTCGCCGGGGTGCTCGCCGGCACCATCACCCGGCCACTCCGCGACCTCGCCGCCAAGACGCGCGCGTTCGCCGCCGGCGATCACGCCGCGCGGGTCTCCCCGGCCGGACCGAGCGAGGTGCGCGAGCTCGGCGGCGCGTTCAACGAGATGGCCGGAGAGATAGAGCGCGCGCGCGGCAGCGAGCAGGCGTTCCTCGCCGATATCTCCCACGAGCTGCGGACGCCACTCACCTCGATCCAGGGCTTCGCCCAGGCCATCGTCGAGGGCGAAGCGAGCGGCGAGGGGGTGACCCGCGCGGCCGGGATCATCCACCGCGAGTCGCGGCGGCTCGTTCGGATGGTCGAAGGGCTGCTCCAGGTAGCGAAGCTAGAGGCCGGCGCGTCCGAGATGGCGCGAGACGCGATCGACCCCGCGGTGCTCCTCCGTACGGCGGTGGGCGCGCTCGAGCTCCAAGCGGACACCGCCGGTGTGCGGTTCGAGCTCGCGATCGAGCACGTGCCGGCGATCGTTGGCGACGCCGACCGTCTGTCGCAGCTCTTCATCAACGTGCTCGATAACGCGATGAAGCACGCACCCCGAGGGTCCGCGGTGGCGGTGAGCGCCGCACGCGCCGACAGCGAGGTCGTGATCCGCGTGTGCGACGCCGGACCGGGCCTTCCTGCCGGCGATGCCGAGCGCCTCTTTGCGCGCTTCTACCGGGGTGACAGCGCGCAGCGGACCGAAGGGGCGGGCCTTGGACTGGCCATCGCCCACGCGGTCGCGCAGGCCCACGGTGGGTCGATCGGGGCCCGGACCGCCGACGGTGGTGGCGCCGAGTTCGTCATCCGTCTCCCGCTGCCGCGCTGACTAGACTGCGGCGATGTTCGGAGGTACCGTGCGCGGCAAGCGCACGACGCTGCGCATCCCGGTGGAGGCTGATCTCGCCGCGCACGCCCGCTGGGCGGCCGAGCTCCAGATGCAGCGCGGCGGCCCGGGCGCGACCTGGGGCACCGCCGTCGCGACGGCCACCTGGAAGGAGCGCTTCGCCGAGCAGGCGAAGGACCGGGGCTCGGTCCTCTGGTCGATCGAGGCGGAGGGTGCGCTGATCGGGAGCGCGCTGGTGAACTACGACGGCGGCGCGACCGCCGATACCGTCGGACTACGACATTTCATCATCGACCCCGATCGGTGGCACGCCGGTCTCGGATGGGATGCCGCGCTCGCGCTCCATCGCTGGATCTTCGACTTCATGGATCTTCGCCTCGCGTACACGATCCTTCCGGCCGACAACGTCCACGCGATCCGGATCCTCGACCGGCTCGGCCACGTGCAGTTCGGATTGGGACATGCGGTCTACTACCGCGACGGCGCGTACGCCGATCAGGAGCACCGGATCATGAGCAGGGACACCTGGAAAGAACGCTGGGGCGCGACCGAGCGTGAGTACGAGCCGCTACCGGCCAAGGCGTATCTGTAATGCACGGACCACGGCTCACCGGCGCGAATGGCACCGAGCTCCGACCGCCGACCCAGGAGGACGCCAAGCAGTCCGCCCACTGGATGCTCGAGCCTGGTCCGTCGCGGTTCTGGGGTGGTCGCGCTGCCGATCTGCGCGAAGAGAAGATCAAGGAGCGTTTCCAGGAGGGCGCGAAGTCGGAGGACCAGATCCTCTGGTCCATCGCCTACGAGGGCGAGACCATTGGCTTCACCGGGCTGTACGACATCGACTGGATCGCGCGTGACGCCGAGAGCGGCGTGTTCATCGGGCGATCGGATCTGTACGGCCGCGGCATCGGCTCCGAGGCGGTCCGCCTGCGGACCGACTTCGCCTGGTCCGAGCTTCGGCTGCACCGGATCCACAACTGGATCGCGCTGGGCAACCGCGGCAGCCGCCGGGCGAACGAGAAAGCGGGCTATCGCCAGATCGGCCTCATGCAGAACGTCTGGTTCCGCTCCGGCGAGTGGCACCACGGGTGGCTGGGCGAAGTCTTCCCGCCCCAGGACTCCAGCAGCCCCGCGCCGGACGCTCCGCTGGACCCATGGCTGGACCGGGCTGGTACGGTTCCGCCACGCCGAGACGAGGGGTAAAGATGCTTGGGACAACAGTCACGTACGCGAGCGTCGAGTGAGGCTTACCGCGGGATGGGCGGCCCCCGGGAGTTCTTCACGGCGACCTGCAGCAACTGCGGTGGTGAGGCGCGCGTGCCGTTCCAGCCTCGGGGCGACAAGCCGGTCTACTGCAGTACCTGCTTCGAGCAGGTCCGGCCGTCGGCTTCGCGTGGCAGTGGCGGCGCGCGCCCCTAGACCCGATCCACCCGATCAACGGCGCCCGGGGAATGGATCGCCGCGTCGAGCCTGCGGGAGGTCGGCCCCGACCCTGACCGGTTTCCCGAACGCTGGCCGCGAGACCTAGAAGCCGTAGGCGTAGAGGCGATCGATCGGCATCCGATAGGTGATGCGCTCCTCGAGTCTGAAGCGCTCCATGCTCTTCGCCGCCGCCTCCGCACCGCTGTAGCGGATGGCAAGCCGATGGATGTCGGCGTGCGCGATCTCCGGGTCGCGGATCACGCGGACTCGGCCGGTGACCCGCACATAGCGGTACGCGCCGCCGATGAGGAGCGATGCCCGCGGATCGTCGTGGAGATAGCGCTCCTTCGCGCGCCCGGCCTTGGTGTTGAAGACGATCTCGTCTCCCTCGACGAGGTACCACATGATCGACTGGTGTGGCAGGCCCTGCGCTCCGACGATCGCCAATGCGGCGAAGTGCGGCTCCGCGAGGAAGGCACGGACCTCGTCGGACAGAAGGCTCATCGGAACATGTCCCGTTCCGCCGGACGCACGTATTCCTGCCCGGTCTCCGCCGCTTCGTCCAGGCGGAGCCCGCGGATCACCGCGGCCGGCCGGCGGTCGAGCTTGCCCATGACGAGCTCGCTCGCCGCCGCCAGCTCGTCGGCGACGGCGATCTCGGTGACCTTCAGCTCATACCCCTCCGGATCGAAGCTGCCGGCGTACCGCCGGAGCGCGGGCAGGCCGCTGATCCCGATCGCGACGTTCAGGTGCCCCTCACGCCAGGCACGGCCGAACGTATCGGTGACGATGACGGGCACGTCGAGCCCGCTGATCGTCCGCAGCGCCTCGCGAAGCCGCGTTGCCGAAGCGTCGGGATCGACCGGCAGCAGGACGACGGTGTCCGCGGCGCCCGCGTTGCTCTGATCCACGCCGGCGTTCGCGCAGACGAAGCCGTGATGGGTCTCGACGATGAGCACACCCCGGGACCAGCGCACGATCCGCCGGGTCTCCCCAAGCACGATCTCCAAAAGCCGCGCGTCGCGACCGGATTCGGCCGCCATCGCTCGCGCGCGCGCCCCGGGAACGACCTCCGACACGCGGCAGAGCCGGCCCTCTGACTTGGACACGACCTTCTGCGCCACGGCGACGATGTCGCCCGGCCGCAGCCCCTCGCCTGCCGCAAGGAGCGCAGCGACGATGAGCGGCGCGAGGGCGTCGCCGGGGCGCACCTCGGGAATGCCGTCGACCGGGATGAGCTGGATCGTCCCCATCGCTCGTAGTGTCGCCGATAGGATGGGGCGATGCTCCCATCCGCCAGCGGCGACGAACACGAGCGCTCTGGTCGGTCGCGCGGATGAGGTCCGATCTCCTCGCGACCGCCCGTGTCGCGCATCTCGCGACCGCCGGCGCCGATGGCCGCCCGCACGTCATCCCGATCTGCTTTGTCTGGGTGCCGCCCGTTCTCTACAGCGCGATCGACGGTAAGCCGAAACGCCGCGCGACCCTTCGCCGCTTGCGCAACATCGTGGACACCGGTCGCGCGGCGGTCCTCGTCGACACCTGGACCGAGGACTGGAGCAAGCTCGCCTACGTGCTCGTCGAAGGGCCGGCCGCGATCCTCACCGACGGTACCGAGCGCGATGAAGCACTTGTGCTGCTGACCGCGAAGTACCCGCAATATGACGATCTTCCGCTCATCGATAACGTCGTCATTCGGATCACCGCCGAACGGCGGGTCGTCTGGAGCGGGGCGGCCGCACCAAGCCGTCCCGCCGACCCCACCTAGACTCCGCCGCCGATGGAATTCGCGTTCACCCTCAAACCTGATCACGCACTGGAGCGGATCGTGTCGCTCACCCGGCTCGCGGAAGCCTGCGGGTTCGCGCAGGGCTGGGTCTTCGACAGCCACGTGCTCTGGAAGGAGCCGTACGTGCTCCTCACGCTCATGGCCCAGAACAGCACCCGGCTGCGCCTGGGCACCTGCGTGACCAACCCCGCGACCCGCGAGCCGTCGGTCACCGCAAGCGCCCTGGCGGTGCTCCAGCTCCTTTCGAACGGCCGCATGGACCTCGGCATCGGTCGCGGCGACTCGGCACGGCGGGTGCTCGGGAAGCCCCCGACGACGCTCGCCACGCTCGAGGAGGCGACGAACGTCATCCGCGACCTGTGCGAGGGACGCGCCGCGAGCTACGAGGGGACCGACCTGCGCCTCGACTGGGCACCAGCCCACAAGCTCCCGGTCTGGATCGCCGGGTACGGGCCGAAAGCCCTGGCGCTCACCGCAAAGATCGCCGACGGCGCGGTGATCCAGATCGCCGACCCAAGCCTCGTCGGGTGGTGCGTCGGTCTGCTACGCGATGGCGCGCGCGCTGCCGGCCGCGACCCGAACGAGATCCGCGTGATGTCCGCGGCACCGGCGCACATCGGTCCGAAGGCCGCGGTCCGCGAGCGCGTCCGCTGGTTCCCGGCCCTGGTGAGCAATCACGTCGTCGACCTGGTCAAGCGCTACGGCGAGCAGGGACTGCCCGCCGACCTCACCGCGTATGTCCGCGGCCGGCCTGGCTACGACTACCGGCACCATGCCGAATCGGGATCGACCAACGCCGGATTCGTCGACGATGCGGCCGTCGACCGATTCTGCGTGATCGGCGAGATCGAGGAGCACATCGAGAAGCTCCGCGCGCTCGCGGCGGCGGGGGTGTCACAGTTCAACATCTACCTCATGAGCGGCGAGGAGGAACGGATCCTCGAGCTGTACGGCGATCGGATCATCCCCGCCCTCCGCGACGTCGGTCCAGGCTTGATCGCCTGAGCCGCCAGATCGTCGCCGTCGGCGGTCAGCAGCTCGAGAACCCAACGCTGAGCGCCTTCGTCCTCGCGCTCGCGGGTGTCGCCCGTCCGCGGGTCCTGTTCGTGCCGACCGCGGCCGGGGACGATCCCTCGTCCATTGAGCGTTTTGCCGCCGCGTTCGGCGAAGACGCGTGCGACGCGACGACCTTGCCGTTGTTCCATCGAGCCGACGATGTTGCCTCTCCCATCGCCGCGGCGGACGTGATCGTTGTCTCAGGAGGAAACACCGCGAATCTCCTGGCCCTCTGGCGGCTGCATGGCATCGATCGCGCGATCCGGGCCGCATACGATCGAGGCGCGGTCCTCACCGGGTCGTCAGCGGGCTGCATCTGCTGGTTCGCCGATGGCATCACCGATTCCTACGGCCCGACCCTCCGCCCGCTGGGCGACGGCCTCGGCTGGCTGAACGGCAGCGCCTGTCCCCACTACGACGGCGAGCCCACCCGGCGACCGACCTACCTCGCAGCGCTGCGGACCGGGCGGATCGTCCCCGGCTACGCGATCGACGACGCCGTCGCGCTGCACTTCCACGATGAACAGCTCATCGAGGCGGTGAGCCCCCGGCCCGACGGCCGGGCCTTCCGCGTCGACCACGATGGCGAGCACCCGATCCCAGTTCGCCGGCTGACCTAAGACCAGAAGACGTATCCGGTTCCACGCCGCCAGCCCAACGCGCCGTTTGACGGGGGCTGGCGTGTCTCAAGAGCGAAGAGGCGGTCCGAAGGGACGCGCGGTGATCTCGGACGCACCTGACCGCCCGAGCGAAGGAGACATGCCGGCACCCGACGCACAGCGGGCTCGCCAAGCGCTATCGGACGCGCGCGCCGTCTTTCACCACGAGCTCGATGCGCGCCGGGTCTTTGAAGAGCGCGATCTCCGACAGCGGATCGCCACGCACCCCGATGAGGTCCGCCCGCTTCCCCGGCTCGATCGTCCCCACCAGATGCCCGACCCCGCAGCACTCGGCCGCGACCTTCGTCGTCGCGACGATCGCCTGCATCGGGGTCATCCCGTGCTCGACCATGAGCGCGATCTCCTCCGCGTTCGTACCGTGCGGCCCGACCCCGGTATCGGTGCCCATCGCGATCGGCACACCGAGCTCGACCGCCATCCGGAACGCGCGCTGATGGACCCCGACGACCTCTTCGGCCTTGCGCTTGGCGTACGGAGGGATTGACGCCGGATCCTGCTCGGCGCGGCGCAGGACCCAGAGCGGCGCAATGAGCGTCGCCACGAGATACGTGCCGCGTTTCTTCATCTCGAGGGCGGTCTCCTCATCGAGGTAGATGCCGTGCTCGATGGATTCGATCCCGCCGAGGACCGCGTTCCGGATCCCCTGCGTCGCCTGGGCGTGGGACATCACGGTCTTCCCGGCGGCATGCGCCTCGTACACGATCGCCGCGATCTCTTCGGGCGAGAAGCCGGTGGCGGTCGGCTCGTCGTTCGGCGACAGCACCCCGCCGGAGGTCATCGTCTTGATCTGGTCCGCGCCGGCGCGGAGCAGCTCGCGGGTCGCGCGGCGAACATTGTCTGGGCCATCCACAACGGTGACCGGATGTTCCGGATCCCCGACCCGCAGCGTCGTGCCGGAGGGCATGAGGGTGTCCCCATGCCCACCAGTCTGCGAAAGCGCGCCCACCGCGATCCGCATCCGTGGGCCCGGAAAGAGGCCACGCTCGACGGCGAGCTTCACGCCCTTCGGCGTGCCGCCAGCGTCCCGGATCGTGGTGAACCCGGCCTCGAGGGTCGCGCGAGCATTCACCAGGGTCTGGGCCACGCCGAGACTGAGCGGGACCAGGAGCCGCTGCTGGATGCTCTCGGCATTCGCCGCGAGGTGAACGTGACAGTCGATGAGCCCCGGCAACACGGTGAGATCTGACGCGTCGATGACCGTCGCACCCCGGGGCACGTCGCCGGCGATCGCGGTGATCACCCCGTCGTCGACCAGAACGACCGCATTCCGTCGCGGATCGGCACCGGTGCCGTCGATGAGCGCCCCGGTGCGGATGGCCACGGTCATCCGATCGCCTCCTCGAGCTTGGGCCGGACCTCGGTCGCGATTCGCTCGATGGTCTCCTGATCGAACGGCGCGTGGACGTAAAGAATGAAGCCGCGCGCACCGCCCTTCCACCGGTCGAGTAGGTCGGCGACGAGCGCATCGACGGTGTGGATCGAGTTCATCTCGACCGGCTCGGTCTGGCGCGCGCGCTCACCGACCCGGTCAAGATGCGCGCGCACGTCGGCGGCGCGATCGCGCAGGATGACATTCGGTCGCACGGTCGTCAGCGGGGTGATCTCGTTCGGATCGCGGCCAACATCGGCGCAGTGCGCGCGGAGCACGTCCATCTTGTGCGCGAAGACGTCCGGTGGCCCGTGGCCATGCCAGAAGTCGGCGTAGCGCGCGACGGTGCGGAGTGTGCGGCGCTCGCCGCCACCGCCAATCAGCAGCGGCAACCGGGCCTGGATCGGTTTCGGCTCGCAGACCGCGTCGGTGAGCTGGTAATACTTCCCGGCCATCGTCGCGACCGGCTGATCGAGAAGCATCCGGATCGCCCTCGCCGCTTCGTTCATCCGTCCCAGGCGCTCCGGCACGTCATAGAACGGGATCCCGTACATCGCGTGCTCGGCCTCGTGCCACGCCGCGCCGAGGCCGAGCATTGCCCGACCCTCGCTCACGTGGTCGAGCGTCGCGACCATGTTCGCAAGCACCGCCGGATGCCGGTAGGTATTCCCGGTGACGAGCGTGCCGATATGGACGCGCGTCGTAGCGACCGCCCAGGCGGCGAGGAGCTCCCAGGCCTCGTAGATCGGTCCGTGGGCGTCTCCCTGGAGCGGGACGAAGTGGTCCCAGGTCCAGAGCGAGTCGTAGCCGAGCCGGTCCACAAGCTGCGCGGCATCACGCAGCTCGGGCCAGGTGGTGTGCTGCGCCGGGAGGTTGATCCCCCAGTGCGGACCGGGTCGCGAGGTCGCCGTTATCCCAGGTTCCCCGTCGCGGCGTAGCGATCGGCGATCTCGAGCGCCTCATCGATCGCCCGCACGCCGATCGCAAGCTCGTCCGCGCTCACCACCAGCGGCGGCGCGACGAAGAGCATGTTCCAGCGGCAGAACACGTAGACGTTGCGATCCATCAGCGCCTTCTTCAGGGCGTTGGCGAGCGCGCTCGACGGGCCGTTCCAGCGCTCCAGCGCCTCCTTGGTACCGCGATCCTTCACCAGCTCGATGCCCCAGAACAGCCCGCGACCACGGACGTCGCCGATCGATGGATGCGTCGCGGCGAGGCCCCGGAGCTGCGCGCCGAGCCGCTCGCCCTGCTCCGCACCATTCGCGATCACGCCGTCATCCCGGTACGCGTCGATCGTCGCGATGCCCGCGGCACAGGCGAGCGCGTGACCGCTGTAGGTCAGGCCACCCCAATACACATGGTCATCGAAATGTTTGGCGATCCGCTCGTTCACCATCGCGCCGCCCAGCGGCACGTAGCCGCTCGTGACCCCTTTGGCGAAGGTCATGATGTCGGGGACGACGTTCCAATGCTCCGACGCGAACCACTTCCCGGTGCGGCCAAATCCGGTCATCACCTCGTCCAGGGCGAGGAGGATCCCGTAGCGGTCGCAGAGCGTGCGTAGGCCCTGGAGGAATCCATCCGGGGGAACCAGGAGCCCAGAGGTCCCGACGATCGGCTCGAGGAGGATCGCAGCGATCTGCTCTGGCCCCTCGTACCAGATCACCTCCTCGACATGCGCGAGCGCTTTTTGCGCGTCGTCGCCAAAGAGCGAGCGGTAGGGATCGGGATTCAGGAAATGGACGACGCCGCCGATGCCCGGCTCGTTCGCCCAGCGACGGTTATCGCCACCGAGGCTCATCGCTCCCTGGGTCTGACCATGGAAGCTCCGCCACTGGGTGAGGATCTTGTGCCGACCGGTGTAGAGCCGAGCTAGCTTGATCGCGTTCTCGTTCGCCTCGGTGCCGCCGGTGGTGAAGAGCGTCTTGGTGAGATCACCGGGCGCGATCTCGGCGAGCTTGTCGGCGAGGGTGGCCTGCGCCTCGGTGGTGAAGGTCGGAGAGACGTAGCAGAGCTTCTCGGCCTGCTGCTGGATCGCGCGCACCACCTTCGGGTATCCGTGGCCGAGGTTCGAGTTCACCAGCTGCGAGCTGAAGTCGAGGATCCGGCGCTCGCCCGAGATGAGCCAGCACCCTTCGGCGCCGGTGATCGGAAGCGGTGCCGCGCTGCCCTGGGCCGACCAGTTCACGAGGACGTGCGCCTTCGTGTCGCGGGCGATACCCGCCGGGTCGGTCGGCCGCTCGGTCTGCACTGCCATCGGTCGCGTGACTATACCCTTGAGCCACTCCCCGCCGGCAAAGGAGTCATCCATGACCGCCGCCAGCAGCATCCCCTTTGGCCTTCAGCTCCACCCGCAGTACACATCGTGGGATGAGATGGAGTCGGCCGCACGCTTGATCGAGGACACCGGGTGGGATGTGCTCATGACCTGGGACCATTTCGTCCCGCTCGTCGGAGACGTGACCGGACCGAACTTCGAGGGCTGGCAGGTCCTGGCCGCCTTCGCCGCGATCACGAAGCGCGTCCAGATCGCGATGCTCGTCACCGGCAACACCTATCGGCACCCCGCGGTGCTCGCGAACATGGCCTCGACCCTCGATCACATCAGTCACGGCCGAGCGGTGCTGGGCATCGGCGCGGCCTGGAACGAGCACGAGCACAACATGTACGGCATCCCCTTCGACACCCCCGGCATCCGCCTGGCGAAGCTTGCTGAGGCCACCGAGATCATCCGCGGGCTCCTCGACGAGGGCACCGTGACCTTCAGCGGCACGCATTACCAGCTCACCAACGCGACGCTGGGCACGCGACCGATCCAGAAGCGGCTGCCCATCCTGGTGGGTGGCGGTGGCGAGCGGAAGACCCTTCGGATCACCGCGCGCTACGCCGACTGGTGGCACGGCTTCGGCGACGCGGTGGTGATCAAGCACAAGCTCGAGGTCCTCCGGGAGCACTGCGAGGAAGTGGGACGTGATCCCGCCGACATCATGCCGACGGCCGGCGGCGGCATCTTCGTCACCGACGACAAGAGCGGACTCGACGCCCGGACCCGCGCCATGATGAAGCGGAACCGCGCCGAGTCGATGAATCCGATCGCGAACTCCGGCACGCCTGACGAGATCGCCGCCCGTCTGGTGACCCTGTACCAGGCTGGGATCCGTGGATTCCTGTTCGGGATGACCCCGCCCTACGACCACGCGACGATCGAGCGGGTCATGACCGAGGTGAAGCCGCGGTTCCTGGAGCTGATCGCGGGCTGATCGACCGCCCTTGACCGCTGCGTCAGTATCACGCGGTGGACGTGGCGCGGATCGCCGACTACCTGGAGGAGAACCCGGTCTTTGCCTGTTTGGGCGGACCCGATCGTGCCGCGGTGGCCGCCCGGATGCGTCCACGGCAGTTCGCGAGGGACGAGATCGTCTTCCACCGCGACGACCCGGCGGGGCATGTGTTCCTCATCGCCGCCGGTACGGTAAAGATCTCGATCCCCGATGAGAGCGGGCACGAGGTGCTCGTCGCCCTGGAGCGCGGCGGCGATGTGTTCGGGGAGCTGGCGCTCTTCGATGACAGCCCCCGCTCGGCGACAGTGACCGCGATCACGGAGACCTTTGCCCTCGCGCTCTCGCGGACGGACTTCATCGGTGTCCTGGAGCGGAACCCCCAAGCGATGCGGAAGATGCTCGCGCTGCTCGCGCGGATGGTCCGGCGCAGCACCGGACACGTGGAGGACCTTGTCTTTCTCGATCTTCCCGGCCGGGTGGCGAAGTGCCTCCTCGACCTCGCGGACGCCTCCGGCACGGAGCAGGTCGACCTCACCCAGGAGGACCTGGGAGCCTTCGTCGGCGCGACCCGTGTCTCGGTGAACCGCGTGCTCGCCGATCTCGAGCGCCGCGGGGCGATCAGCGTCAGCCGCCGGCACATCGGCCTCACCGACCGCGACCTGCTGCGCCACGAGATCCGACGCTGATCCCCTAACAAGAAGCCAAAGAGAAGAGCGGCCCCCGTCGGGGCCGCTCTTCGCGAGTACGTGGTGCCACCGGACTAGCTGAGGGTGTGCTCCCCGCCGGAGCTGCCGAGGGCATCGCCGGTGCCGTGCGCGTCGGTCGAGTCGACCGAGCCGGAATCGATGATCGTCTGGCTGAGGTCCGCGTCTCCGCCGGCCTCGGCGTTCACCGTGGCGTCGGTGTGACCCGCGACGCCGTAGCGTCCGGCCTCGTCGGCGGTGATGAACGCGTCGCCGTAGCGGTCGCCGCCATCGGCGCTCGCCGCAACGGAGGTGGTGCCGGTCTGCGCGTCGTCGTACCGGTCACCGAACGTCGTGTTCGAGTCGTTGGCGAGAGTACCGGTGTCGGCCGGAGCGTCGTCGTGGACCGCACGGGTTCCGTCGGCGGCGCCGGAGTTGACGTAGGTCCCGGTGTCGGCCGGAGCGTCGTCGTGGATCGCACGGGTGCCGGCGGTGTTGTCGCTGTTGATGAAGGTGCCGGTGTCGGCCGGAGCGTCGTCGTGGAGGGCGCGGCTGCCGGCGGAGTCGGTGCCTCGGTTCGCGTCGTGGGCGATGCCGTCGCTGTTTCCGTCGGAGACGGCGGCCTGGCCATCGGCCCGGCTGTCGTCGACCGCGAGGCGCGTGCTGGTCGGGTCACCGATGATCCCGTCACGGGCGCCGTCGGCGTCACCGAACCGCGCCGCGTCGTGGGCGACGCCGTCGGCGCTCCCGTCGGAGATGAGGGCCTGGCCATCGGTCCGGCCGACATCGCTGAGCGCGTTCTGGCCGCCGGCCGCGCCACCGTCGGGGAGGGCGGTCGAGCCGCTGGTGTTGAGGTCGCTCACCGTGGACGCACGGCTCACCGAGCCGACCGCGTCGCCGAGAGCGAAGGTCTTGCTGAGCCGCTGGTCGACCCCGAGGGAGCTGAGCTTCGTCGGGTCGCCGCCCCGGATCGCCGCCACCTCATCGGAGGTCAGGTCGAAGCCGCGGAGTGCCGAGGTCGGGTCGGCCTGGAGCTGGCGACGGAAGGCTCCGTCGCTGATCGCCCGCTGGATCACCGTGCCGAGCTGCTTGCTGGTCATTGCACGCCCCTTTCGTCGCCTTCGTGTTGCGGGTCAATCTGCGCTTCGCCGCCTGGTCCGGCGACGCCCCCGGGCACGCCCGGAACGTGCTCGTGGTCACAGTCGGAGGATCTACTCAAGCTCCCCCACCTCCACCGGCTCGCCGCGCGGCTTGCAGACGCCGCAGTGAAGGGCGTCCTCGACGACCAGGGCGCGGAGGGTGTCGTGCCGCTTCCCGCGAAAGACGTCGATCACGAACGGATGGGTCTTGGCATGCTGCCGGCAGGCCCCCCGGCCGCAGAATCGG
>JAYVCA010000228.1:0-7621 GCA_043750135.1 Chloroflexota bacterium
CTGGCGCTGGGCGACCGGATCGACTGGCAGGGGTGGACCATCGTCCTATCCGCCGAAGCGGATCCGGCGATGCCCCTCCACGCCCCCGCGCCGGCGACCGGTGCGCTCATCGTCCGAGGGCGGCGCGCGGGAGATCGGATCGGCGGCGATCTTCGTATCAAGGTGCAAGACCTCTTCACCGACGCGAAGGTGCCGGCCCGGATGCGCGACGCGCACCCTCTGGTCACGACCGGTGACGGCGCGGTCTGGTGGGCGGTCGGCCTGGAACATGCCATGCCACCGTCGGACACCGGACGCTGGCTCGGCGCACGGCCGCCGGCGGGCGTGACTTGGTCATTCGCCGACGGGACGCGTAGCATCGAAGAACAGGACCAGCCAAGAAAGGACGAGCGCCACGAACTTCGATAACCGCATCTTCAAGAACGGCATCCTGACGCTCCTCCTGGTGGTCATGGGGTTCGCACTCCTGTACGCCTACAAGGCCCAGGCCCCGGCCGCGGCGACCGTCGGCTACAGCGCTGCGATCGACGAGGTGAATGCCGGCCAGGTCAAGGAGGTCTCGATCTCCGGGTCCACCGCGAGCGTCACGCTCAACGACGGCAGCACCACCAAGCAGATGGTGAACATCGGTGACGATCGGGACGGCCTGTTCAAGAAGGCGATCCTCGACTACAACACCGCGAACGCCGGGAACGCCGCGAAGCGGGTGAACCTGGTGCTCCCACAGGAGAGTCAGACCTTCGGCATCATCGGCTCGATCCTGCTCAGCCTGCTGCCAGTCCTGCTCATCGGCGGATTCTTCATCTACATGATGCGGCAGGCCCAGGGCACGAATAACCAGGCGCTCTCGTTCGGCAAGTCGCGCGCTCGGATGTTCATCGGCAACAAGCCGGCGACAACGTTCGACGACGTGGCCGGTGTGGACGAAGCGAAGCAGGAGCTCACCGAGGTCGTCGAGTTCCTGAAATATCCCGAGAAATTCTCGACGCTCGGCGCCCGCATCCCGCGCGGTGTGCTCCTGGTGGGCCCACCTGGCACCGGGAAGACCATGCTCGCGCGCGCCGTCGCCGGCGAGGCGGGCGTGCCGTTCTTCTCGATCTCGGGGTCCGAGTTCGTCGAGATGTTCGTCGGCGTGGGCGCGTCTCGGGTGCGCGATCTCTTCGACCAGGCGAAGCGCAACGCGCCTTGCATCGTGTTCATCGACGAGATCGATGCGGTCGGTCGCCAGCGGGGCGCCGGGCTTGGCGGCTCGCACGACGAGCGCGAACAGACGCTGAATCAGATCCTCGTCGAGATGGACGGCTTCGACACCGGCACGAACGTCATCGTGCTCGCCTCGACGAACCGCCCCGACGTTCTCGACCCGGCGCTGCTGCGCCCCGGCCGGTTTGACCGTCAGGTGGTCCTCGATCGCCCGGACATCAAGGGCCGCAAGGGGATCCTCGACGTCCATGTCCGGGGCAAGCCGCTTGACAAGAACGTCGATCTGCTCCGAGTTGCCCAGATCTCGCCCGGCTTCTCCGGCGCCGATCTGGCGAACGTGGTGAACGAGGCTGCGATCCTGGCGGCGCGCCGGAACCGCAAGGTCATCAGCCAGCTCGACTTCGAAGAGGCACTGGAGAAGGTGTCCCTCGGACCGGAACGACGCTCGCGGGTCATCTCCGAGAAGGAGAAGCTGATCGTCGCGTATCACGAAGCCGGTCACGCGCTGTGCTTCAAGCTGCTGATGAACACGAACCCGGTCCACAAGATCTCGATCGTGTCGCGCGGCATGGCGATGGGGGTCACCTGGTCGCTCCCGCAGGAGGACCGGTACTTCCGGACGAAGAAGGAGTTCGAGGACGATATCGCGGCAGCCCTCGGCGGTTGGACCGCCGAGCAGCTCCACCTCGGGGGAGACGTGACCACTGGCGCGAGCAACGACATCGAGAAGGCGACCGAGATGGCGCGTCAGATGGTGACCAAGTACGGCATGAGCGAGAAGCTCGGGCCGCTCCAGTACGGCAAGAGTGACGAGATGATCTTCCTCGGGCGTCAGATCTCTGAGGAGAGGAACTACTCCGAAGACACGTCGAAGATCATTGACAGCGAGGTCCATGAGATCGTCGATCGCGCGCGGCGCCGCGCCTACGAAATCCTCACCCGGAACCGTGCGACCCTCGACGCGGTCGTCGCCCGGCTCATCGCGCAGGAGACGCTGTCGAGCGATGAGTTCAACAAGATGTTCGATGACGACCCCGGCGACACGCCGGTGGCCGCGTCCAGCGGCCCCTCCGAAGACGGCCCCTCCGGCCTCCCGGCCGGATCGCCCCCCGAGCTGGGGGAGAAGCGGCGTACCGGTAAAGGCCCCGCGCCGGCGCCAACGCCGGCCTAGGGCTTCCCGCGCCCCCGGTCCGGCACGGTTCCTGCTTCGGCCGTCGGCATGAGCGCCCTCGTGTTCACCGTATTCACCGCCCGCACGGTCATCGAGCGCGACGAGCGTCTGCGCTTCGCCATGCTGACCGCCTTCACCGCGTTGCTGGCCGTGGCCTTCATGGTCCTCCTCATCTCCGACCAGGTGCAAGCCTCCGCCATTTGATCCCGGCCGTCCCTGCTCGCTCCGCGGCCTTCGGCTGCTCCGCTCGCGGGGGCCGGTAGGGGTCGGCCCCGACGGAGGTCGGGCCGCGGTACGTCGGCTGCGACCTACGCTCTGGCGGTGCGCCTCTTCCTTGCCGTCCCGATCCCCCCGGACATCGCCGCCGCCGCCTTCGCCCTCCTCCCGCCGCCGGTCCCGGCCCTCCGTCGGGTGCGGCCCGAGCTGATGCACCTCACCCTCGCCTTCCTCGGCGACACACCCGAGGCGCTGCTGCCGCAGGTGATCGCGGCCGCGCAGGCGGCGGGTGCTGGACAGTCCACCTTCGAGGTCGTGCTCGACCAGGCCGGCCGCTTCCCGGCGGACGGCATGCCGCGGGTCATCTGGCTGGGCGTGGGGGAGGGCCGAGCGCGGCTCCAGGGCCTTGCCGATCGCGTCGTCACCGCGCTCCGCGAGCGTGCGCTCCGTTTCGAGCAACGCCCCTTCCAGCCGCATCTCACCCTCGCGCGGATCTCCGCAGGCACGCCACTACCGGAGGCCCGGGCGATCGCGGCGGCGGTCGCCGCGCTACGGCTGCGGCCGCTCGCGGTCCCGGTGCAGCGCATCGCCGTCGTGGAGAGCGTGCTCGTGGGGCGCGGGCCGCGCTACACGGAGCGCGGGGAGGCGGGCCTCAGCGCCGGCGGGTCTCGGACGGCGGTCGAAGGGTCGGGGCCGCGGTCATCGCGGCGAGGCCGGCGCTGAGGTCCGACTTCGACATGCGGTCCTCGAGCCGCTCGGCGATCGGGCTACCCGCAACGGCATCGGCCACCGCCGCGCGGACTTCGCTCACGAATGGAACGATGACGAGTGCGGTCGTCGCGAGGGCCAGGCCTGCGCCACAGACGATCCGGAGCTGCGGGCCGACGCTCGGCGGAAGGATCCCGGCGACGAGCGCGGGAACGCCGGAGAGGACGAGCAGCGCCATCGCGACGATGTATGCCACCGCCGTGGCGGTGTAGACGACCAGGCCGCGCTCGAGGCGCGTGCGCAGCTTGCGCGGGTGCCGCCGGAGGTCGGCGAACACGAACCGGAGCGCCTTTCGCCGCAGCGCATTCACGTTCGTCAGGTCCGCGAGGACGTAGTAGCCGTCAAGCTCCAGGAGCGGGGAGAGATTCACCAGCAGGCTGACCACGTTCGCCGCTCCGAGCCAGATCGCGAGATCTTGGACCGGCCCGGTCGTGAGGGCGGCGACGATGCCGAGGATCCCGCCGAGCGCGAAATTGAACAGCGGTCCCGCGGCGTTGACCACGATCCGGCGCCGCCGGGGGATGAACCAGGCGTCCGACGTGTCGACCCACATGACCGGCGTGAAGAACATGATCCCGACGCCGGCGCGCCCGACCCGCCGACCCTCCGCCTTCGTCGCGATCGCATGCGCCGCCTCGTGCCCGATGCCCGCGAGTGCCAGCCCGACGAACGCGACGACGATCCCGCCGAGCCCGAAGTCCGCCGAGGACGCCTCCCGGAAGGTCCGCGCGAGCGCGATCGTCCCCCCGGTACCGAGCAGCACCACGCCGATCAGGCCCGGACGGTTGAACAGGCCGCCAAAGATCCGGTGCATCCGCGCGGCAAGGGCATCGGCGCTGGCAAGCTCGACGCGTGGGGCGAGGACCAGGTCGAGGAGACGCATCAGACGGGCATCGGGTGCGTCGGCGGTGATCCGGGGCGCGGTCGCGAAGCCGGCAGCCTGAAGTGTCGCCACGGTCGCGAAGACCGTTGCCGGGTCGTCGATGCCGCTCCGCTCGGCCTCACGCACCGCGATGTCGCGCAGGCTGCGATCGCCGTCCAGGTCCTCGTAGATCGCCAGCCCGCGGCGGGCGAGCCGGAGATAGGTTCCGCTCGTCGGCTCGTAGAGGATGACGCACTCCGGGTCGTCGGGAGCGGCGGTCACCTCGACGCGCGCGACGCGGCGGGGCGCGTGTCGCGACTGCATCGCCGCTTCGAGCCGCGCCATGACCGCGCGGTACCGCTTCACGACCCGGCGAACGTCCTCGCCGCCCAGCCGGTACGCGGTGACCGGACCCGCGGCGCGGACCGTCGCGGTCCGAGCGGTGCCCGTGAGAGCGGAGATCTCGCCGATGAACGAACCCGCGCCGAGGTGCGCGATGTGTCGCTCGGCGTGGCCCTGGACGACGTCGACGTCGCCAGTCCGCAGCAAGTAGGTGTCGTTCCCGTGATCGCCCTCACGCACGATCACCTCGCCGCCGGCGAAGGACACCGGGGTGAGGCGGGCGGCGAGCTCCGCGATCGCGTCGGAGGGAAGGTCGCCGAATGGGCTGTCGCGGCGAAGGAAGTTGCTGGCCGTTCGCCAGGCGGCGAAATCCCGCAGCTCCGACGCGAACTTCGGCTCGGCCGCGATGGCGCTTCGGATGGCGGTGTCTGGCAGCCGGAGCGCGCGGACGGAACTGGCGGCAAGAACGTTGGCCATGCGCGGCTCATTCAGCACGACGGCGATCTCGCCCACGACGGCCGGCGCGGCGAGCGTCGCGATGGTCCGCAGCTGCGCACTGCTCGCGATCCGCACCTTGCCGGAGAGGATCACGTAGGCCGCGTCGGCGAGCTCACCCTCGTGGAGGATCGTGTCTCCGGGGGCGAACGTGACCGGGCCACCGGTCGCCTCGAGCCGATCGCGCGCCGCGGTCGAGAGGGCGAGGAACGGGCCGAATTCCAGCGCTCCCATGTCGCGGTGAGGCTAGCCGAAGGTCGAGCGGGTGGGTCGAGGGTGCAACTGGTCGCTCGCCGCGGCCCCGTTCCTCTAGCGGTCGCCATCGCCGCCTCTTCGCCAGGGGAATGTTCTTGGATTTCCGACCGTTATTGTCAGAAATAGATGGGTCAGGCCACGTTGCCGATCGGCGTCATTTACGAGCACGAAGGCTGGCTCGCGCCGCTCTTCGCGTCGCTCGATGCGGCCGGCGTCCCCTACGAGCGCGTCTTCGCCGACCGCCAGGTCTTCGATCCCGCGGCGCCGGCGCCCCGGTGGTCGCTCGCGCTCAACA
Source organism: Chloroflexota bacterium (assembly GCA_043750135.1). Taxonomy (GTDB): domain Bacteria; phylum Chloroflexota; class Limnocylindria; order P2-11E; family P2-11E; genus UBA4735. Next base: position 5,608 of record JAYVCA010000228.1, read on the forward strand.
AAGTGTCGCCGTCGTCATACCTACGCGGGCATTCGGCGAGCATCGCCTACGCCCGGCAGATCCTCCCGTTCCTCGAGGAGCAGGGGATCCCGGTGGTGAACGGCAGCGCCGCATTCCGCTTGGAGACGTCCAAGGCGCTCCAGTTGCTGTTGCTCCATCGTCTGGGCATCCGCGCGCCTCGGGCCCACGTCGCCAACGACGCGGCCCAGGTGGCCGACGCGGCTGCCGGTCTCCGCTTTCCGGTCATCGTGAAACCGAACGTCGGCGGATCCGGAGCGCTGATGCGTCGCTTCGAGTCGCTCGAAACGCTCCGTGACGCGGTCGCGGAGCTCGACGGTGGCCCGGACGGAACCTTCGTGGTCCAGGAGTACCTGGAGCCGGCCGACGGCCGCATCGTCCGGGTCGAATTCCTCGACGGCGAGCCGCTCTACGCGATCGGCATCACGAACACGAACGATGATTTCAACCTGTGCCCGGCCGATATCTGTCAGATCCCCGATTTCGACAACTGTCTCGTCGATGCGCCGGCCAAGAAGGCGCTCCGGATCGAAGCCGTGGCGGCACCGACGGGCGTGGTCGCCGATGTGCTTCGGATCGCACGTGCCGGTGGTCTCGATGTGGGTGGCGTCGAGTACCTCATCGCGGCGCGCGATGGCCTGCCGTACATCTACGACATCAACGCGCTCTCGAATTTCGTGACCGATGCGCCAGCGCTGGTGGGCTTCGACCCACATGCCCGGTTCGCCGAGTACCTCGGCCGGCGGGCGATGGAAGCGACGCGGCTGGATCGCCGGGTCTCGACCTAGGTCTCTGAAGACCTCACCTAGGCCGCGCGCTCCCACGGCCGTCGCCAGGTCGGCGGCGGGACCGGACCGAGGCGGCGGAAGTTCGCGTAGGCGTAGCGGTCGCAGAGGATCTCGGCGGTGTTGCCCCACCCGTGCGTGAGGTACAGCCACCAGTGGCAGAACTCGTGGAGATAGAGGAACCGGATGACCTCGCGCCGGTTGCGGAATCGCACCACCGGCATGCCGAGCGTGCCGAGGTCCACGATCTCGCTGAACGGGCGGAACGGCTCCGGGACCTGGATCAGGATCTCGGGATGGTCCCAGAAGGTGAACGCGATGAGGTGCGGGCGCGTGCGGTACCGGAGCTCCTTCACCGTAACGGTGTAGCCCGTCGCGGCCGGCAGGCCCCGGAGGACCTCGCGGATCTTTGGGGCCGGGTGTGACGGCAGCGTCGAGCGCACGGCCATCGGACCGAGCGGGCGACCAGGCGCATGGAGGACCGAACGGAGAGCCATCGAACGACGGTACGGAGCAAGGCGCGGGCCCATTTTCAGCAGCTCGATCGGCGCTGACTTGCTTGGCGTGCCCGGCGGCCAGGAGTGGCGGCCAGGGATAGCGCCCGGAGTAGCAGGAGTAGCAGGAGCAGCAGGAGTAGGCTGTACCGACAACGTCGTTCGAGCGGGAACGAGTAACCGGCGCACGCGTCTGCAGCGAACCGGGACAGTGGAAGCCGGGACGCACACCCGCCGGGGAATGGATCCCGCGAGACGCCGCCTTGAACCTGGCGCCTCCTTAAGAGGCGACCGGAACTAGGGGCGGCCGGTGGCCCGCCGTTACCGTCGGGCGCTCCGTGATCGCGGAGGCAAAGGATCGTCCGGCGACGGGCGGTCGAGAATTCGGGTGGCACCACGAGCCCTCGTCCCGATGCGGGACGGGGGTCGTTTGTTTTTCCCCTGTTGGTGGACCGCGGGAGCGTCAGGGAAAGGAGCCGCCACATGACCAGCGAGTCGACCACCGCCCAGGCTGTCGAAGGGTCCGCGCTCCATCTCACGACCCGGTACCGCGAGCGATTCGCCGATCTTGAGACGCCGGTGAGCGCGTTCGCCAAGCTTCGGCCGCTCGGCGCCGAGCTGCTCCTCGAGAGCGCGGAGGGCGGGGAGCGGATGGGCCGCTGGTCGTTCATCGGGCTCGCGCCGCGAGAGCGGGTGGTCTGCCGCGCGGGCGATGAC
>JAYVCA010000229.1:0-3474 GCA_043750135.1 Chloroflexota bacterium
GCCGACACCGCCGCTCGCGGCCTTCAGGAAGCGATCGTCCACTACCGGGACCTGGGGAATTCCTGGGGTCTGGCCTACGTTCTCACCGGACTCGCCGGCGCCGCGGCCCACCAGGAGGACGATGCCGCCGCCGCGACGCTCCTCGGCGCTGCGGATGCCTGGTTCGGGCAGATGGGGCTCACCATCCAGCCCGCCGACCGGGTCGATCGCGATCGCTATGTCGCGCGGGTCCGCGAACAGCTTCGGCCGGACCAATTCACCGAGGCCTGGGAGCGCGGCGCGGCGATGTCGCTCGAGGACGCGGTACGGTATGCGACCGAACGGGTCGGGAGGACCGAATGAGCAAGACCCTCATCACCGGCGGGACCATCGTGACCGCGGCGGACACGTACGAAGCCGACGTCCTCCTGGACGGGGAGAAGATCGCCCAGATCGGGGTGGGCCTTGCCGCAACCGGTGCGAAGAAGATCGACGCATCCGGGAAATACGTCATCCCGGGCGGCATCGACGTGCACACCCACATGGAGCTCCCGTTCGGCGGGACCTCCGCCTCGGACGATTTCGAGACCGGCACACGAGCGGCGGCGTTCGGCGGGACGACGACGATCGTGGATTTCGCGGTGCAGGCGATGGGTGGGACCCTGGCCGCCGCCCGCGACGAGTGGATGCGCAAGGCCGACGGCAAGGCGGTCGTGGACTACGGGCTCCACATGATCGTGCGGGACGTGAGCGACAAGATCCTGCGCGAGATGGACGCCCTGGTCCGCGACGGGGTGAGCTCGTTCAAGCTGTTCATGGCCTACCCGGGGGTGTTCATGGTCGATGACGGCGCGATCTTCAAGGCACTCGTGCGCACCGGGGAGAACGGCGGGCTCATCTGCATGCACGCCGAGAACGGTGGCGTGATCGACGTGCTCGTCAAGAAGGCCCTGGCCGAGAAGAAGACCGCCCCGAAGTGGCACGCCCTCACCCGGCCGCCCGAGGCGGAGGCGGAGGCCACCGGGCGCGCGTTCCGGCTCGCGGAGATGGCGGGCGGGGTCCCCCTCTACATCGTGCATCTCTCCGCCGCGCAGGCCCTCGAGCAGGTGCGGCTCTTCCGGGACCGCGGGCTCCCCGCGTATGCCGAGACCTGCCCGCAGTACCTGTTCCTCTCGTACGACAACTACGAGGAGCCCGGCTTCGAGGGGGCGAAGTACGTCATGTCCCCGCCGCTGCGGGAGAAGTGGCATCAGGAGGAGCTCTGGAAGGGGCTGCAGCGCAACGACCTCCAGGTCGTGAGCACCGATCACTGCCCGTTCTGCATGAAGGAGGGGTTCCAGGGCCAGCCGAAACAGAAGGAGCTGGGGCGAGGCGACTTCTCGAAGATCCCGAACGGCGCGCCGGGAGTCGAGACCCGGATGGCGCTCATGTTCGACGGTGGCGTGGTCGCCGGGCGCATCACCGCGAGCCGCTGGATCGAGCTGTGCTCAACGACGCCGGCGAAGATCATGGGGATGTTCCCTCGTAAGGGAACGATCGCGGTCGGGAGCGACGCCGACATCGTCATCTGGGATCCAAAAGCGACCCAGACGCTGTCGGCGAAGACTCACCACATGCGGGTCGACTACAACCCGTATGAGGGGCGCAAGGTGAAGGGCAAGGCGGTCACCGTCCTGTCGCGCGGTGAGGTCATCGTCGAGAAAGACCGCTTCGTCGGAAAGAAGGGACGCGGAAAGTTCATCAAGCGCGGAAGCCCGATACTCCAGACGTGAGCGTCTACCGCCTGCTCGTGCGCCACGAGACCTGGGCCACCGACCGGCTTCTCGCGTTCTGCGAAGGGCTGACTCCGGAGCAGCGGGCACTCAGCGTCCCCGGCACGTACGGCACGATCGAAGCGACGCTCGGGCACCTGGTCGGAGCGAAGGAGCGCTATCACCAGACGTTGGCGAGCGAGCCCCCTGCGGCGGACGCGGTCGAAGAGGCCGCCGCCGTCGACCTCGCGCAGCTTCGCCGCCGCTCGCTCGCCCTCGGCGATGCGCTCCTCGGGGTCGTCGACCTGGACCCGGAGAGTGTCCTCAAGCGGCGGCGACGGGACGGGACGGTCCTGACGGCCAAGGCCGGGACGATCCTCGCTCAGCTCATCCACCACGGGAACGACCATCGCTCGCAGATCGAGACCACGCTCAGCGCGCACGGCATCACGGCCGCGCGTCCGGACCTCGACGTCTGGGCGTTCGTCGCGGCGGGGAGCTAGCCGCTCCAGCCGAGCTCGCGCTGCGCGCGTCCGCTCAGGATCACGCTGCCGATCCGATCAGGCACCCAGGCCGGCTCCCACCCCGTGCGCTCGCGAATTATCGCGCGCGGGTCGGTGCCCAGGCGCTCAGCGTCTTCCGGCCGGAACGGGGTGGGCGCGCTGAGCGCGAACAGCCCGGAGCTCCGCTCGTCGTCGATCGCGCGGACGAGCGCGTCGGCCGCCGCCACGGGCCGGACGGCGCGATAGAGCAGTCGCACCGCATCCTCGGGAACGCCGTCTCGGGCGAAGCGGGCGAGCCGGAAGACGACGTGCGCGATCCCGCTCGCGCGAAGGAGCTCCTCGCACGCGAGCTTGGATCGGGAATAGCCACCATCGCCGTCAGGGGGAACCGCCTCGTCGATGAACCGGCAGGGCATCGGGGCGGGAGCGTCGCGCCACACGCTCGTGCTGCTCGCAAAGAGGACCCGTCGGACCCCGGCGGCCTGTGCCACGTCCAGCAGCGCGCCGAATGGCACGACGTTCTCGGCGTCGTAATCGGTGTTCAGGCTGGCGACGAGTGGATGGATCGCCGCGAGATGGACGAGGATCCCGCAGCCGATGAGCAGTGGTCGCATCGCATCGCGATCGCCGATGTCCGGCCCATCCCGGCGATCGATCGCGATGTGATCGCGTGCGCCAAGCCGCGCTATGAGCGCCGAGCCGAGCACCCCGCGCGCGCCGGTGATCGCGACCCGCCCGCTCGGGGGTGTGGTCAGCGGAGTCCGGTCACGGCATATGCCGGGACGGGCTTGTGGAAGCCCTTCAGCTCGAGCTCGCCGACCGGATCGGCGGTGACCCGGTCCTCGATCATCCCGTACGCCCGCTGCTGCACGAGGGTCTGCCCGGGGGCGGCGCTCCCGGAGAGCCGCGAGGCGAGATTCACGACGATCCCGACCGCTCCGTAGTCGAAGCGGCCCTCGAACCCGATCCGCCCGAGCGTGGCGTAGCCGACCGCGATGCCGATTCCGAGACCGAGCTCGTAGCCGCGCTTCCGCCAGCCGGACTCGAGCTCCGCGAAGCGCGCCTGCATCGCCAGCGACATCCGGGCGGCCTGCAGTTGCGGCTCGGGACACACGATGGGGTCATTGAAGAAGATCATCATCCCGTCGCCGGCGAAGTGTTCGAGCGTCCCCTCGTATCTGAAGATCACCTCGCCCATCGCGGCGTGATAGGTGCGGAGCACCCCGAGGGCCTCCTCCGGC
>JAYVCA010000230.1:0-5127 GCA_043750135.1 Chloroflexota bacterium
TTGATCCCGAAATACACGATGAGGAGCAGGACCGGGAGCGCGCGGATCGACTCGATGTAGGCGATCGCCGGCCAGCGGAGATACCAGCGGGTGGACAGCCGGAGGAGCGCGAACAGCAGGCCGACAGCGAACGAGACCGCGATCGCGGCGATCGACAGCATGAGCGTGTCGAGGAGGCCGGTCCCGAAGAACCGCAGGATCGCCGGATCGACGAAGAGGTACCAGGTGTCCGGGCGCATCAGCGAGCCACCGCGAGCCGGCGCTCGAGCCAGTTCACGCCGGCGCCCATCGGGAGCGTGAGGACGAGGTAGAGGAGGGCGACCGCCCCATACGCCTCGACCGTGCGGAAGGTCCGGGACTCGACGATGTCGCCGGCATTCAGGAGCTCGGCAACGCCGATGGTCGTGGCGAGCGAGGTGTTCTTCACCAACGCGATCGCGATGTTCCCGAGCGGCGGGATGATCGCCCGGAAGGACTGCGGCAGCTGGATGAAGCGGAGCATCTGCGGGTAGGACAGACCGAGCGACCGGGCGGCCTCGAGCTGTCCCTTGTCGACACCGAGGAGCCCACCGCGGACGATCTCGGCGACGTAGGCGGCGTGATAGAGCGAGAGGCCGAGGAGCGCCGCGCGGAAGTTGAACTCGAACGCGTCATCGGAAAAGCGGATACCGATGAGCGGCGCCGCGAAGAACAGGAAGAACAGCTGCACCAGGAGCGGGGTATTGCGGAAGAACTCCACGAACCCCGTGCCGATCCACCGGAGTGGCGCGAGCGGGGAGATGCGCGCGATCGCGACGAAGGTCCCAATGACCACGCTCCCGAGCAGGCTGATGACCGACAGCTGGATCGTCAGCCACAGCCCGCTCGGGAACAGGTACAGATCCGGGAACTCGAAGATGATGCCGCCCGGCACGGCCGGCTCCTACTTCCCTTCCGGATTCTTCTTTTCGTCGCCGGAGACGGGGGTGATCCACTGCTTGTAGATCTTGGCCCAGCGGCCATCGTCGATGATCTTCTTCAGCTCGGCGTCGATCCAGGCCTGGAACCCGACGCGGTCCTTCTTGAATCCGATGCCGTACGGCTCCTCGGAGAAGTAGCCACCGACGATCTTCGTGTTGGGGTCCTGCTTCACCAGGCCGAAGAGGATCGTCTCGTCGGTCGAGATCGCATCCGCCTGGCCGTTCTGGAGCGCGAGCAGGCACGGCGGGTACGAGTCGAGGAGGAGCAGCTTGGTGACGCCCTTCGCCCGGAGGTTCGTTTCGCTGGTCGAGCCCTTGGCCGAGCACACGGTCTTGGAGACGAGATCCTCGACCTTGGTGATCGAGCTGTCGCTCTTCTTCACCAGGACCTTCTGGCCGGTCTTGAAGTACACGCTCGAGAAGTCGATCTCCTTCTTGCGTGCATCGTTGATCGTGAACGTGGCGATGACGATGTCAGCCTTGTTGTCTTGCAACGTCGGGATGCGGGTCGCCGAGACGACCGGCGTCCACTCGATCACATCGTCGATGTTCGTCTGCGGGCCGAAGATGCCCTTCGCCAGCTCACGGGCGATGTCGATGTCGAAGCCCTCGAACTTGCTCGTTGCCGGATTCTTCAGCCCGAACGGAACGTTGTCCTCGCGGGTGCCGACCCGGAGCTTGCCCTTCGTCTGGATCGCGTACTGGAACGTCGACAGCTCGAATTTCGGCTTCGTCGCCGCGCTCGCGCCGGCCGTGCCGGTCGCCGCGGGGCCGGACGTACCGGCGCCGCCACACGCGGCCGCCACGGACAGGGTCACGAGCATGATGGCGATGCTGCGTAGGCTGCGGTGCATTGATCCCTCCACCTTGTACTTGCCGGTCAGTGCCGGATGACCTTGCTCAGGAACTGCTTCGCACGCTCCTCCTTTGGCGCCGTGAAGAACTCGTCGGCCGGTGAGTCCTCGATGATCCGGCCGCCGTCCATGAAGAGGATCCGGTTCGCTGCCTCGCGCGCGAAGCCGAGCTCGTGACTCACCACGAGCATCGTCATGCCCTCCTTGGCCAGGTCGCGCATGACGTCGAGCACCTCGCGGATCATCTCTGCGTCGAGGGCGCTCGTGGGTTCGTCGAACAGCATCACCTTCGGTCCCATCGCGAGCGCCCGGGCGATCGCGACGCGCTGCTGTTGGCCGCCCGACAGCCGGGCCGGATGCTCGTCGGCCTTCTCGGGGATGCCGACCTTCTCGAGGAGCGCCATGCCAGCCACGCGAGCCTTGGCCGGTGCGACGCCCCCGGCCCGGACCGGAGCGAGCATGACGTTCTCGAGGACGGTGAGGTGGGGGAACAGATTGAACTGCTGGAACACCATGCCGACATCCCGGCGGAGCCGGTTCACGTCGACCTTCTTCTCGTCCACCCGGATGCCGTTCACCGTGAGCGTGCCCCGGTCGACCGCCTCGAGACGGTTCACCGTCCGGATCATCGTGCTCTTTCCGGAACCCGACGGGCCGATGATGACGACGACCTCGCCCTCCGCGACGCGGAGCGTGATGCCCTGCAACACGTGCAGCGCGCCGAAATGCTTGTGGACATCCTGGAACTCGATCACAAAGGTCCGCGAAGTCTAGGGCTGTTCTGAGGCCGCCCCGGGCCTGCCCCGGGTCCGCCCCGGACGACCGCACCGGTGCCGTCCCGGTCCCCCGGTACAGTCGCGGGGTGCCGGACGACCTGGTCACCCTCCGAACGGCGATCGCCTCCCTCCCTGGTCGGGTCGGGATGATCCTTGTCGCCGCCGACGGGACCGAGCTGTTCGCCCATGATGCCGACGTGCCGGTCCCGGCAGCCTCGGTGATCAAGATCCCGCTTGTCATGACCCTCTACGCCGACGCCGCCGAAGGACGCTTGTCGCTCGACGAGCGCTGCGCCGTCGGCGACCGGATGGACGGTACGGGGGTCCTTCGCCACCTGGGCGGGGTGAGCGACATGACCCTCCGGGACCTCGCGACGCTCACGGTCATCGTGAGCGACAACACCGCGACGAACCGGCTCATCGAGCGCGTCGGGCTGGACCGCGTCGCGGAGCGGCTCCGCCAGTGGGGTTGCTCCGGGACGCGCCTCGCGCGTGCGATGTTCGACACCGACGCGGCCCAGCGGGGCGTGGACAACGTCATGGTGCCCCGCGAGGTCGCCGGTCTGCTGCTCCGGCTGATCCGCGGTGAATGCGGCGGTCGGGCGACGTCGGACGCGGTGCTCGCGGTGCTCGAGCGCACCCAGGACGACTCGCTGCTGCGCCGGTACCTGCCCGCTGGCACGCGGGTCGCGCACAAGACCGGCTCCCTCGACGCGGTGCGGAACGACGCGGGCATCCTGTTTGGCGAACGGCCGGTCATCGCGGTCGGCTGCGTTCGCGGCGTCTCGGACATCCGTGTCGCTCGGTCGCTCCTCGGCCTCCTCGGATGGATCGCGTATCGATCCGCGGGCGGGGCAGTGGAGGGGCTTCCATCCGAATGGCCGGCTACGGCATGATGTCCGCGATGCCGAGCCGCACGAAACGAAGGATCCCCACCGCCGCCCGCGCGCGCCGAGCGACGACGGCGATAGCGCGCCCCACGATCGCGATGGGCCTGCTCCTCGCCGGGCTCTTGCTGGCGACGGCGTTCGTGGCCATCGCGATCCAGCGGAACGCGATGGCGCGCGAGGCCGCGGGACTCCAGGCCGACATCCTGTCCGGGCAGACGCGTCGCGCCCAGCTCGAAGCCGAGCTCGCCGAGAAGTCTGGCGATAGCTATGTCGTCGACAAGGCCCGCGAGTACGGCTACGTGAAGCCCGGTGAGGCCCTCATTGGGGTGAAACAGGAGGCGAAGCCGGTCGCCGCGGTCGCGCCCGTGGTGGGGCCTTCGCGCGCGGAGAAATGGCTCGCGCTGTTCTTCGGAGCGCGCTGACCCGCTCGCGCGCGTTCGCGTTGCGCGGGTGTTCGCAGTAGCATTGGTCTCGCGGGATGGAGCAGCGGTAGCTCGTCGGGCTCATAACCCGAAGGTCGCGCGTTCGAATCGCGCTCCCGCAACAGCAGGGCCCCGGCCGCTCGTGGTCGGGGCTCCCGCGTTCCTGGCGGCGGTGAGGCGATACTGCGACCGACACGGCTGGGTAGCTCAGTCGGCAGAGCAAGGGACTCATAAGCCCTAGGTCGGCGGTTCAAGTCCGCCCCCAGCCACCGTGATCCCACCGCAGCTTCGCGCGACTGTCCTCGCCTACGCCCGCCAGCACGACCTCTTCCGGCCCGGCCCCCTCGTCGTGGCGGTGTCGGGGGGGACCGATTCGACGGCGCTGCTGCTCCTGCTGGGGGAGGTCGCGCCCGAGCTTGGCCTCGTGCTCCACGTCGCGCATTTCGACCATCGCACCCGGCCGCGGGCCGCGGCGGCCGACGCGGCATTCGTCGCCGGTCTCGCCGCCGCCGCGGGGGCGCCGGTCCGGGTCGGCCGCGCCGAGCGGCGATCCACGAGCGAGGACGACGCGCGCCGCGCCCGCTACGCGTTCCTGCGCCGCACGGCGATCGAGGCCGGCGCTGCCTCGATCGCGACCGCCCATACGCGCGATGACCAGGCCGAGACGGTCTTGCTGCACGCCACGCGGGGGAGCGGGCTCGCCGGACTGGCCGGCATGCGCCCGTCGCGTGATGGCATCATTCGGCCGTTCCTGGCCTTGTCCCGCACCGACACCATCGCGATCTGCGCGGCCGCCGGGATCACCCCACGCGAGGATCCGTCCAATCGAAGCCTGCGTTTCGCCCGGAACCGGATCCGGCGCCGGGTCCTCCCCGAGCTCGAGCGCGTGAACCCGCAGGCCGCCGCCGCGCTCGCCCGCCTTGCCGACGCCGCCGCGGCGGCCAGCGCCGCCCGTCAGCGAGACGCCGAGGCCACCCTTGCCGCGGCGCTCGACGGCGATGCGGTCCTTCTGGACCGGCTCGATCCGCTCGATCCGCTCCGTCGCGATGCGGCCCTGGCCCGCTGGTGGGAGCGCTCGACCGGCCGCTCGCTGAGCACGGCGAATCGGCTCGCGCTCGCGGCGCTGGCGACCGGCACGGCGGGCAGCGCCGCGGCGGATCTGCCGGGCGGCCGGGCCCTCCGCGAATATCGACGGCTCAGCCGGGTCGACCATGCGCCGAGGAGGC